>CAIWHY010000321.1 GCA_903912585.1 uncultured Thermoleophilia bacterium
AGGTGGAGGCGCCGCGCTTTGCCTCCAGGCGCGCGTCCTTGAGCGGCTTGCCGCCCTCGGCGGCGATGATGCGCGCGATCTGCTCGGCGTTCGCCTCGAGGAGGTGCGAGGCGCGCTCGAGGATGGCGGCGCGCTTCCAGGCCGGGAACCAGCGATAGCCCTCGGCCGCGGCACGCGCCCTGTCAAGCACGACGTCCATGTCGTCGAGCGTCGCCGTGGGGATGCGCGCCAGCTCGGCGCCGTCCCACGGCGCCCGCAAGACCATGGGCTCCCCGTGGCCGAAGGGCGCGCGGATGACAAGCCCGTCCTCGATGAGCGGACTGACCTCGACGCCGGAGACTCTCTCGGCGGTCGTGCTCATGCTCGGTACCTCCCCGATCGACTCCGGCGTCGCTCTCGGGCGCCGGGCGGCTCTTGGCGCTCCTTACCCGCCCGGCGCCCGTCCTTCACATGCCGGGCTTGCAGTTCTCGCAGAACTGCACCCAGGACTCGTCCGCCTTGTTCTCGCCCTCGCGGAACGGCCGCCGGTCGCTCAGCGGCACCACCCGGCGCGACCCGGCGACGTTCTTCTCCTTGCCGCGCTGGTACACGCCCATCGGCGCATCCGTGAGGTCGATGTTGATCTGCTTGACCTCGGTGTACTCGTCGAGGCCGTAGGTGCCCAGCTCGCGGCCGATGCCGCTCTGCTTGTAGCCGCCCCACGGCGCCTCGCTGTACGTGGGGTGGTAGGTGTTGACCCAGGTGATGCCGGCGCGCAGCGCCTTGACCACGCGCATGGCCTTGGTGACGTCTTTGGTCCACACCGCGCCGGCGAGCCCGTAGATGGTGTCGTTGGCGATCTCGACGGCCTGCTTCTCGTCGTCGAACGGGATGACCACGAGCACGGGGCCGAAGATCTCCTCCTGGGCGACGCGCATCTTGTTGTCGACGTCGACGAAGATCGTGGGCTCGTAGTAGAAGCCGCGACCTTCGAGGCGGCGCCCGCCGGTGGCGAGCTTGGCGCCTTCTTCGCGACCGATGCGCACGTACTTCTCGACCGTGTCGAGTTGCTGCTGGCTCACCAGCGGGCCCATCTCGCTGTCCTCGTCGAGGGCCGGGCCCACCTTGATGGCCATGGCCCGGCTCACGAGCTCGCCGACGAAGCGGTCGTAGATCGCGCGCTCGACGATGAGGCGCGAGCCGGCGGAGCAGACCTCGCCGGTGCCGGCGAAGATGCCGACCAGGGCGCCGTCGATGGCGGCCTCGAAGTCGGCGTCGGCGAACACGATGTTGGGGCTCTTGCCGCCCAGCTCGAGGCCGACCTTCTTCACGTTGTCGGCGCCCTTGCGCATGATGTGCTTGCCGACCTCGACGGAGCCCGTGAACGCGACCATGTCGACGTCCGCGTGGCCGGCGAGGTAGTCGCCGATCTCGCCGCCGGAGCCCGTGATGACCTGGAAGACGCCCTCGGGGAGACCGACCTCCTCGAAGATCTTCGCCAGCTCGAGGTTGGTCAGCGGGCTCACGCTGGCCGGCTTGAGGATCATCACGTTTCCGGCGGCCAGCGACGGGGCCGCCTTCCAGGCCGCCATCAGCATCGGGTAGTTCCAGGGCGTGATGCCTACGGTGACGCCCACGGGCTCGCGCACGACCATGCTCATCGTCTCGCCCGGCACGTTGAGCGTCTCGCCGCCGCTGTCCTGGACGAGGCCGGCGTAGTAGTCGAAGGTGTGGGCCGTGTCGCCCATGTCCACGATCGCCTCGGAGTAGAGCTTGCCCATCTGCATGCTCTCGAGGCGGGCGAGCTCGTCGGCGCGCTCACGGATCCTGTCGGCCGCCGCGCGCAGCAGGGCGCCGCGCTCGACCGCGTTCAGCCGCGGCCACGGCCCGTGGTCGAACGCCTCCCGCGCGGCGCGCACGGCGCGCTCCGCATCGCCGACCGTCGCCTTGGGTACTCGCGCGATCGTCGTGTCGGTTGACGGGTCGACGACTTCGCTCACGGCGCCGTCCTCGGCGTCGACCCACTCGCCGGCGATGAACATCTGGTACTCCAGGATCTTGGTGTCGTTCGGTACTGCCGCCATTCTTCTCACCTCTCGCGAGTCCGGCGCCCGGCGCCGGAGTCAGGGAAGACGCGGGACAGGAACGGGCTGGTCCCTCCGCGCGCCCGTGATGACTCTCGGGGGTGTCACTACCCTCTGGGCGGATGCGTTAACACTGTTACTGGAGGGGTTTTCTTGGCGGGCGCGAGGCGCGCCTGCGCCGAGGCGCGCGAAGACCACCCGGCACATCGCCGGGCGGCGCGGGGAGAGATCGCCTCAGGCCCGGGTCAGAAGCAGCCGAGCTGGCACTGCATGACCTTGATGCCGAGCTCGTTGCAGGTGCCGCCTACCTCGGCGAGCGGGACGTCGAGGTCGCGGGCGATCTTGAAGGCGTCGGTGCAGGCCAGCATCTTGTCGTCGCCGGCCTGCGCCTTGAGAGTCTCGATGAGACGGGGGATGTTGCCGGCGGTCATGTCGGCGAGTGTAAGCACTGGCGCCGGCCGCAGCAAGCTCAGTCCGGCCGCGACGGGCCTCCGTGCTCGGGTTGCGGCCGCGTGAGCTTGGCGAAGATGTAGACGGCCACGTAGATGAACAGGAAGAGGAGCGCGAAGAGGAGCGTGAAGCCGAGAAGCCGCGGCTGGGTCGTCGCGCTGGTGAGCCGGCCGTAGAGGTCGGCGGCGAGCGAGCCGG
>CAIWHY010000322.1 GCA_903912585.1 uncultured Thermoleophilia bacterium
CGCAGCCGTCCTGCACTTTGATCACGGCGCGCGTGCGGGCGCGCGGCAGGCGCGTGCGCGGCTCCGCGTCGGCCGGCGGACGACTCTCACCCCAGCCGGCCGCCACCTGACGCCACGAGCGTGTGCCGAGCAGCTCGAGGCCGGGCTCGAGGAACTGTTCCGGATGGAGCGCCGCCGCGCACCCGGCGACGACCACGCGGCGCCCGGCCCGGGCCTCGCGGCGCGCCACCTGGCGCGACTTGCGCTCGGCCTCGGCCGTCACGCAACAGGTATGCACGATGACGACGTCGGCGTCGTCCTTCGCCGCGGGACTGAGCCCGGAGGCGCACAGCCGCGCGAGGGCCTCGTCGCTGTCGGCCTGGTTCACCTTGCAGCCGACGAAGGCGGCCGCCACCCGCGTCACGGCCGCCTCACGAGGTGCAGCATCAGCCAGGTGCCGTCGTCGCGGCGCGCCGCCGTGTCGTAGCCGGGGAACGCAGCGGCGGCCGGTTCTTCCTGTTCCACAAGCAGACCGGCGAGCAGGAGGTGCTCGGGCCGGAGGCCGGCAGGCGCGGCGCCCGGAGGCGCCGCGCCGGCAGGCGCCACGCCCTCCGCCGTTGCGCCCTGCGGCCCGGCGAACCGGCGCGCCAGCCGGAGGATCGGGTTGAGCGCGATGTTGGCGACCACGGTGTCGGCTTCGGGGAGCGGATAGGCGGGCTCGGTCGCGTCGCCCACCATGAACGTGGGCGCGAGCTCGTTCATGGCGGCGTTGCCGGCGGCGGCGTGGACTGCGACCGGATCTATGTCGATGCCCCACACGGGGGCGAAGCCGAGGCGCAGGGCCGCGAACGAGACGACCCCCGAGCCGCTGCCGAGGTCCAGCAGGCGGCCGGGCGGGATCTCCTGGATCTCCTCGAGGCACTGGCGCGTGCTCGCGTGACCGCCGGTGCCGAAGGCGAGTCCGGCCTCGACGACGATGTCGAGCAGATCGTCGCGCGCCGGGTACCACGGGGGCCGCAGGTACAGGCGCCCGATCACGTGCGGCTTGTGGAAGCGCCGCCAGGCGTCCTCCCAGCCGGGGCGCTCGCGCGAGACCTCGAGCCGGCCGCGCTCGCCCAGCCGGCGCAGCGTCGCCACCGTGGCGGAGGCGGCGTCGCGACCCTCCTCGAGCCAGAACCGCAGCGTGCGCCCGGCGTCCAGCTCCTCCCAGCCGGCAGGCTGGAGCGCGCCGATCAACTGGACCGCCTCGGGTTCGACGTAGTCGAGGGCTTGGGGGTCCGGGCCTGAGGCGTAGGCCGCCGCCCCCGACCAGTCGTCATAGGGTTCGGCAGGCGCGGGCGCGAGCGCGGAAGATGCAGGCGCAGTCCCCCCCGCCGCCGCCGGCGAGAGCCGCAGCGTGTAGCGCGTGTACTGCGTGCGGGTCACTGACGAAAGACGGCCCGGACCTTGTCGAGGAAGCTCTGGTCCGGCTCGTAGTTCGTTTCGGAGGTGAGCGCCGCGAACTGCTCCAGCACCTCGCGCTGCTCGGAGCTGAGGTGGCGCGGCACCTGCACGTTGACCACGACTTTGAGGTCGCCGCGGCCGTAGCCCTGCAGCACCGGCACGCCGCGGTTGCGGTGCACCTTGACCTCGCCGGGCTGAGTGCCGGGCTTGAGCGTGACCTCGATGTCGCCGTCGAGGGCCGGCACGTAGGCGGTCGTGCCCAGGGCCGCCTCGACCATCGTGACGTCGAGGCGGTAGATAAGGTCGTCGCCGTCGCGCACGAAGTGCTCGTCAGGTTCGACGGCGACCGCTACGCGCAGGTCGCCGGGGCGCCCGCCCTGCGCGGCGGCGCCGCCGGCGCCGCGCACGATCTGCGTCTGCCCGTGGGCGATGCCGGCCAGCAGCTCCACGTCGACCGTCCGCGTCTCGCGCACGCGGCCGGTGCCGCGGCAGGTCTCGCAGGGGTCGTTGACGATGGTGCCCTGCCCGCGACAGAGGTTGCAGGTGCTGGTGCGGATGAACTGGCCGAAGCCGCCGAGGCTCGACACCTCGCGCATGCGGCCGCTGCCGTGGCACTGCGGGCAGGTGTCGCGGCCGGTACCGGGGCGCGCGCCGCTGCCGGAGCAGGTGGCGCAGGTCACGTCGCTCGTCACCTCGATCGACTTCTTGGCGCCGAAGACGGCCTCCGAGAGCGTGAGCGTGACGGGGACGTCGATGTCCTCGCCGCGCGGCGCCGGGGCGCCGCCACCCGACGCGCCCCACATGCCGCCGCCGGCGTCGCGCAGCACCGAGTCGAAGGTGCCGTTGCCGAAGAAGACGTTGAAGAGGTCGTTGAAGCCGAACTGGCCGAAGTCGGGGACCTGCTGGCCGCGCAGGCCGTCGAAGCCGTAGTGGTCGTAGGCCGACCTCGTCTCGGGGCTTCTCAGCACCTCATAGGCCTCGGCGGCCTCCTTGAACTGTGCTTCACAGTCCGGGTCTCCGGGGTTCACGTCCGGGTGGCACTCGCGCGCGACCCTGCGGAACGCCTTCTTGATCGCGCCCTGGTCGGCGTCGCGGCCCACGCCGAGAACGTCGTAGTAGTCGCGCTTCACCAGATCTCCTCGAGGTATTTGCTCAGACCGTCGGCGGTCGCCTGGACCGTGGCGATCACGCTCTGGTAGTCCATGCGTGTGGGGCCCAGCACGCTCACGGTGCCGAGGTCCCGGTTGGCCACCCCGTATTTCGCGGCGACCAGGGAGCACGCCTGCAGCGACGGCGGGGCGAGCTCGTGACCGATGCGCAGGTACACGCCGTCCTCGCGCATCGCGTCCGACAGGAGCTCGAGCAGGTTGAAGCGCTGCTCCAGCATGTCGAGCAGTTCTGTAAGGTGGCCGACGCCCTGCCGCGTGAGGTTGTCCAGGAGACGCGAGGCGCCGCCCAGATGCAGGCCCTCCACGTCGCCGTGCCCGAGGGCGTCGAACGCCGGCCGGACGGCCTCGAGGAAGTCGTGTTCCTTGGCCCCGAGGTCGTGACTCTCGAACGCGTCGGCCGCGCGCCTCGTACCCAGCTGGATGCCGACGAGGCGCTCGTTGAGGTACACGCGCGCGAATTCGGCGAGACCCTCATCGATCGGCGCCGTGGTGTTGAAGATCCTCTTGGTCACCTGCCCGGACGTGGTGATGATCACGACCATCACGAGGTGCGGCTGCAGCGAGAGGATCTCGATGTGGCGGATCGTCGACGTGGTGACGGCGGGGGCCGAGACCACGGCCAGCAGTTCGGTGACGCGCGAGAGCGCGTCGGCGGTCTCCCGCAGGGCGTCGTCGACCTCGCTGCGCGCGCGGTCGGTGACGATCCGGACCGCCGGTGTGGCCTCGCGGCGCTCGACGAGGATGGCGTCCACGTAGCGGCGGTAGCCGGAGTCGGTGGGCACGCGTCCCGCAGAGGTGTGCGGGTGCGCGAGCATGCCCATGTCCTCGAGCTCGGCCAGGTCGTTGCGGATCGTCGAGGCAGCGATGCCGAAGTCGAAGCGTTCGCTCAGATGCCTGGAGCCGACGGGCACGCCCGAGGCGATGTACTCCTCGATGACGGTCCGCAGCACATGTTCCTGTCGCGTGGTCAGCGCCACGATCAACCCCTTAAATGCGTATCGCGAAACAGGCGCACGCACACCTCGTTGGCCACGTAGCGCCCCTTTCGCGTCACCCGGATTGTACCACTGTGCAGGGAAACCAATCCAGCGACGGCGAGGCTGCCGGCGGCCTGCAGGTCGAGCGCTCCGCCGAGGTCCGCGAGCGGGACGGCGAGCCCGCAGCGCGCCGCCAGCATGAGGCGCTCGCGCCGCAACGTGGCGTCGTCGAGCCGCTCCTCCTCGCGCGGCGGGCGGCGGCCGGCGGCGAGCGCC
>CAIWHY010000323.1 GCA_903912585.1 uncultured Thermoleophilia bacterium
CGGCGAGGTGTGGGTGCGTGCCAGCTCGACCAGCGGGTCGACGACCTGCTGGGCGAGCTCCCAGAAGCGCGCCTCAAGCTGCTCGTCGCTGAGCTCGGCGAGGTGCCCGCGCACCTGGAGATACGTATCCTCGCGGGTCATCTCACGCCTCCTTGAGCTCGGCGATGATGGTCTCGACGGCGGCGGCCGTGGAGTTGGTGTCGGCCGCCAGGAAAGCGATGTCGTCGCCCGTCGGCACGTAGCCCTCGGGCGCCTGCTTGAGCGCGTTGCGCACGTAGCTCTTGCGCATGCGCGCGACGTCGAAGTCCTTGGCCTGGATCTGCTCGGGGCGCTCCGGGATGACGATGACCTTGCCCGGAGCGTTCTCCGTCGGGTCGCCGCTGCGCACCTCGACGCCCATCTCCTTGGCGAAGTTGAGTTGGGCCCAGTGGTGTTTGCCGGCGCCGGTGTACTCGGTCTCCTGCACGACGACGGTGTTGTCGCGCGGCAGGTCGCGGGCCAGGCTGACGGCCACGGTCATGGCGGTGTTGCCCGCCGGGCCGCGCTCGAGGCCCTCGATCTTGCTCATCGCCTCGGTGATGTAGAACACCTCGCCCTGCGTGACCGTGAGGTAGCGGTCGATGTAGCGCAGGGAGCGCGCCGCGTTACGCGGCACGTCGGCGCGATCCGGCCAGGTGGCGAACGGCACGCCGAAGCCGGTGTGGCCGGTGGTGAAGCTCTTGCGGTTGAAGTCGTCGTCGCTGGCCATGTGCAGGCCGCTCAGGTCGACCGACGCGCTGATGACCTGAGTATCGGTGGCGCCGGCCCGCTTGAGGCCGCGGGCGGTGCCCGTGGTGTTGCCGCCACCGGCGTGGGTGATCACGCAGTGCGTCGGCGGTGCTCCGGTGAGAGCGGTCATCTCCTCGGCGATCTCGAGGCCGAGCGTCTCGATGCCGCTCACGCCGAACGAGCTGTAGAGCGAGGCGGCGAAGTAGCCGGTGACATCGAGCAGTTCCACCATGTGGAAGAACAGCTCCGGGCCCACGGTCATCTGGATGACCTCGGCGCCGAACGCCTCGCAGATGCGGCTCTTCTCGACGATCTCCGGCTGACCGATGTGGCGGCTGTCGAAGGTCTCCTGGCAGATGATGCACTTGAGACCGTAGCGCGCCGCCTGGCTGCTGACGGCCGCGCCATAGTTGCCCGACGTGGCGGCGATGACGCCCTCGTAGCCCTTCTCCTTGGCGACGTGGATACTCACGCTGGCGCGGCGGTCCTTGAAGGCGCCGGCCATGTTGGCGGCCTCGTCCTTGACGAAGATGCGGGCGCCCTTGCCGGGCGCGCTCATCGACCTGACCACGTCGGTCAGGTTCTTGAGCTCGAGCAGCGGCGTGTGGCCCACGCCGGCCCGGGTCTGGATGCCGACGATGTCGTCCAGGCTGTAGCCGTGGGCGCTCATCATGCCCTCGTAGTCGAAGGCGATCGGGCTCTGCTCGAACACGCTGTAGTCCATGCCGAGCGCCTTGAGCATGATCTCGCCGCGGCGTGCCATGATGGCGTCGAACTTGGTGGCCATCAGCGCTCACCGCCTTGGGCGTTCGCGCCGCCGCCGGCATCGGCAGGCTGCGCGGCGTGGTAGTCGGCGAGCCGCGCCCGCAGGTCCACGCCCACGTGCACGAGCTCCGGGATCGGCTTGCCGAACGTGTGGAAGTAGCCCGGGTTGATGGCCGAGAGCGTGCCCTCGACCAGGCGCCCGGTCATGGTCTCGACGGTCATCGGTGCGCCCACGGCGCCTGCGGCCTGGGCGAACCCCTTGATCCACATCCGCAGCGGCTTCTCCGCCGTCTCCGGCGGGAGGTTCTTGGACCGGTCGGCCGGCTCGAGGAGCACGCGCTCCACCTCGACCCAGTCGCCGGCGTTGCAGCGTGTCGGTTCAGTCAACGCGGTCACCCCTTTCGGGTGTTCGGGGACGCGCGGGCCGGCCGGCGCGCGCGTCCCGTCAGGTCGGGGTCAGACGGTCGGGGTCCAGAAGCGCGGCAGCGGCATGTCGACCACGGTGAGCATGCCGGGCTTGGCGTCCTTCATCAGCGGGATGTAGTTGCCGGAGCTGGCGTACGTGCCCTTGCCGCCCGGGATCTCGGGCGAGTTGACCATGTTCACGTTCGGGTCGCCGACGATCTTGATGTAGTCGCCGGTGCCCTGATTGGCCATCTCCGGGTGGATCTGCTGCGGGTGGATGAGGTGGATCTTGAGCTCGCCCTTGACGTAGCCCTTGCCCACCTGCTTGCAGCCGGCGACCCAGCCCGCGGGGACGTGCACGTGCGGCGTCGAGCGCTCGACCTCGGTGACGATCGGCTCGCGCGTCTCGACGATCTCGTCGATCTTCCAGTTCAGCGCCTTGGCGATGAGCTCGATGGACTCGGGGAAGCCGATGTGGCCCACGATGCTGCCGTCGGCAACGCCCTTCTCGAACTGCTCGACGGTGGTACCGACGCCCTGACCGATCATGACGGTGGGGCCGAACGGCGAGAGGTCGTTGACGCGGGAGGCCTCGATCGAGTCGACGCGCAGGCAGATGGAGCTCCACATGACGATGAGCGCGTCGAGGACGAAGCCGGGGTTGATGCCGGTGCCGAGGATGCTGACGCCGTTCTCCTTGGCGACGCGGTCGAACATGTCCGCGCGCTCGGGGTCGCTCGCCCACGGGTAGGACAGCTTTTCGGCGATGCAGACCACGTTGCAGCCGGCCTTGAGCGCCGGGAGGACCTGCGGCTCGATCTCGTCGAGGTTGGACTGGGTGTTGATGCAGACGACGTCCGGCTTCTTGGCCAGCACGGCCTCGAAGTCGGTGGTCATCTTGACGTCGCACGGGCGGCCGAGCAGCTCGCCGACGGTCTTCCCTTCCTTGGCCGGGTTGGTGACGATGACGCCGACGAGGTCGATGTCCTTCGGGCGGTCGAGGATGAAGCCCAACAGGCCCTGGCCCATCATGCCGGTGCCCCACTCAGCTACCTTGATCATTCCTGCTCCTCTGCGTTGCCGGGCGCGTCTGGGGCGCCCCGAGTTTCACTGGTGCATACGGAATATGCAGGCGGTGGCGCGGCTCTACCATGCTGCGGGCGGTGGGTCACAAGGATGCGACGACCGCGTGAAGCCGTGGTGAGCGCTCGCCGTCTGCGAGCGTGCGGATGGCTGCGCTACGCGTCAGAGGACGCGCGCGGGCGATCAGATGAGGCGCGCTGGGGGAGGCTGGTCGACCGTGTCATGCGCGAGGATGGAGAGTTCCTTGCCCATCGTCGCTCCTTGGTCGAGGTGCGCCGGTCGGCGAGCGCCTACCGGCGTGCCTCATGTTATGTGGGCGCCGCGAGGCGGTCAATCGTTCGCGCCGCCGTCGGTCCCGGCCGATCCGCCGGCGCCGCTCGGGCTCCGCGTGCCCGGCCGCCTCGCATGCGGCACGCCGCGGAGGCGGACTGCGGCCTGCGAAGAGCGGCCTGCGAGCAGCCCGGCGACCGTGACGACAAGGCCCGGCGTGGACATTGGCGACGCATGCTCGAGCAGCGGGTCTTGATACAGTTGCGCCCAGCCGATTTCGAGGAGACGCCCGATGGTCGAGCAGCAGCACATTCCCGGTTCTCTGGTGCTTCAAGAGAAGCGCAAGCTCCGCAAGGTACTGAAGCGCACCGACCTTGTGCTGTTCACGGCGGCGGCCATCGTGAGCTTCGACCTCATCGCTTACGCGGCTTCGGCGGGCGGCCAGGTCATCATCTGGTTCCTGGCCTCGGCCGTGTTCTTCCTCATCCCGTACGCCCTCATCACCGCCGAACTGGGCTCGACCTTCCCGCTCGAGGGCGGCCCCTACGAATGGGCCAAGATGTCGTTCGGCAGGCTGCCCGCGGCGATCACTGCGGTGTTGTACTGGATCTCCAACCCCATCTGGATCGGCGGCACCCTGACGGCCACGGCCATCGCCGTGCTGGAGGGCTTCGTGTTCCACCGCTCGCTGGGCACCGCGTGGAGCATCGCCTTCGGGCTCGTCTTCGTGTGGCTCAACGTGGCGGTCGCCATGGTCGCGCTGCGCTGGGGCAAACTGGTGCCCAACCTGGGCACCGTCCTCAAGGTCTTCATCGCCGCGGTGTTCGTGGTCCTCGTGGTCGCCTACCTTCTGCAGAGCGGGCACAGCGTGCAGCTGACGCTCGGAAGCATGAAGCCCAGCATCTCGGGCTTCCTCGTCGTGATCGGCGTGCTTACCTACCTCTGGGGCGGCTTCGAGATCACCAGCAACGCCTCCGAGGAGATCATCGACCCACAGCGTGACGTGCCCAAGATGATCGCCGCGGCCGGCGGGCTGAGCGTGGTGCTGTACGGCGTCGTGATCCTCGGCACGCTTCTGGTGACCCCCCAGGACGAGCTCACCAACGTGGCCAGCTTCACCGGCGCCTTCACGCGCGTCGTGACCGTGATGGGCAGCATCCACGGATGGGTGGCCGGCGTGATCGCCGTGCTGATCTTCCTGACGCTGTTCTCGAGCGGCGCCGCCTGGCTCGAGGGCTCCGACCGCGCCCAGGCCGTCGCCGCCCTCGACGGCGCGGCGCCGGCCTGGATGGGGCACTTCACGAGCTTCGGCACGCCGCTCGCCGTCAACATCAGCTCCGGCGTGGTGTCGTCGGTATTCGTGGTGGTGGGCTTCCTGTTCGCCCAGGGCGACCTGGCCAACTTCTTCGCCGTGATGATCGCGCTGGCGGCGTCCACCGGCACGCTCGCGTTCTTCTTCGTCTTTCCGGCGCTCGTGATCCTGCGCCGCAAGTACCCCGACGTTCCGCGGCCGTTTCGCGTGCCCGGCGGCGCCGCGGGGCCGTGGATCTGCGTCATCGTCACCGAGATCATGGTGGTGCTCACCGGCATCACCCTGCTCTGGCCGGGGCTCATCGACGGGCTCCTCGGCCAGAGCTACAGCATCGAGGACTCGTGGGGCGTATCGCGGGCGTTCTTCGAGGCCGTCACGCTGGGGTCGTTCGCGGTGCTGATCCTGATCGGCGTCGTCTTCTGGTGGATCGGTTCGCGCAACCGCGCACAGGGCCTGACGGGAGGGGCGGAGACGGTCGTGGCCGGCGCCGACGGGCTCGAAGCGCCGGAGGCACGCCAGTCGTCGTGAGGCCCGCTCCGGCGCTGAGGAGCCGGCCGCGCAGGCCGCGAGCCGCGGCCGGAGCCAGCCTCGTCGGGACCGGCGGGGTGGCCAGACCTTGCCCGCCCCCCCGGCGATGACGGGGAACCCGTCCGCGGCCGCCGCCGCCCAGTGAAGCGCGGGCTCGTCTGCGGCCTGGCCCCGGCCGCGCAGCGCCACGACAGCGGCCAACGGAGCGGCCGTGGCACCCGTTGGCCCAAGCACGACGGGCTTCAGGACGCCTGACCGACCAGCTGCCGCGCGCTCGAGCGCACGTGCGCATGACGGACTTCAGCGCGGGCCGGTCGCGCCAGGGTCCGCGGTCGTCTTCGTCCCGCGTCAGGCGCCTCAGTACGGAGTGCCCAGCTCGTCGGGGCGGATGGCGCGACCGGCGCCGACCGCGGCGTCGACCTCGCGGGCCACGGACGCGCGCAGGGCATCGTCGACGGCCACCGTGACGGCAAGGCCGGCGGCCCGGGCGGCGACGAAGACGACCTCGCGCACGACGCCGCCGGTAGCGCGCTCGACGGCGACCGCATAGGCGGCGCCCTGGGGCGCGTAGCGCTCGCGCAGCGTCGCCTCGTCCGCAGCGCGATCGGTCTTGTAGTCGACGACGACCCACTCCCCGCCGTCGCGGTAGAGCAGGTCGACGGCGCCATTGACGATCGCGTCGCCGACCATGGCGCCGATGGGCAGTTCGCGGTGGACGGCATCGGGGTCGGCGGCGAGCGCCGCCGCGGCGGCGCGGACCGGCGGGGACCGCCAGCAGGCGCGCGCGAGCTCGGCGGCTTCGGCCGCGAGATCCGGCCGGCCGACGTCGGCCGTGACGGCCGCGGCGACCCGCTCGATCGACGCCTCGTCGCGCAGGTCGCACAGCTCCATCACGGCGTGCACGGCCGAGCCCAGCGCCAGCGCCTTGGCTCGGCCGGCAGGTGCGCCGGGACCGCCGCTGCGCACCTCTTCATCGACGTGCTCGAGACCGCTCGGGCTGGTCGCGCGTGCCGGCTTGCTCGCCTCGGCGAGCAGGATCGCGCGTGCGGCGTTCCAGTCGCCGCGCGCCGCGATCATCGCCGCGGCATCCGGCGCCGCCGCGCGCTCGGCCCTCACCTCTGGTTCGCGCGGGGGCAGGATGAGCATGCCGCCCTCTTCGGCCTCCTCGGTCGGCGCGACCGGCGGCAGATCCGGCAGCGACTCGGCCGCCGGCCCCAGCAGCGCGCTGGTCGGGTCGCCGTCCTTCTTGATCAGCCTGCCGAAGCAGGAGAGCACGAGGCGATCCCGCGCCCTGGTCGTCGCCACGTACAGCAGACGCCGCGACTCGCTCGCCGACATCTCCTTCTCGCGCGCGTTGAGCAGCGTGTACGCCCGCGGCTCGAGGTCGCGCGCCACCGCTCCGGGCAGCTCCGCCTTGAGCTTGATCGCGAGTCGGCGCGCGGAGCGGTCCACGATCGGCTCCCCCCCGCCGGCGCCGCCCGCCAGCGCGCCGCCGACCAGCACGACGATGGGGTACTCGAGCCCCTTGGCCTTGTGGATCGTGAGGATGTGGACGACGTCGCCCTCGTCGTCGACCCGGGACTCCTGCTCGCCGGCGGCGTCGCCGGCCTCGGCGGCCCAGGCGAGGAACGAGCCCAGGCCGCCCCCGCCGGCGCCGGAGAACGCACGCGCTCGCTCCACGAGCTTCTCGAGGTTTGCGATGGCCTGCCCCGCGCCCTCCCCGGTCGAGGCGAGGAACTCCGTGGCATGTGCGAGGCGCACGAGCTCGGCGGCGAGCTCGTAGGGCTCGCGCTCGGCGCGGCGCTCGTGCAGGCCCCGCAGCGTCTCGAGCGCGGTGACGATGCCGTCGTGGCCCGCCGGCTGGCGTTCCGCGGCGAAGAGGTCGAAGCGGCCGCCGTCCGCCCAGAAGAGGAAGAGGTCGTCGTCGCTGAAGCCGAAGACGGACGAGTGCAGCGCGCCGTAGAGGGCGGGCCCGTCGCTGGGATCGTCCGCGGCGCGCAGGCAGAGCAGCGCGTCGGCGACCTCGCGCCGCTCGAAGTAGCTCTTGCCGCCCTCGACCCGGTAGGGCACGCCCGCCTCGCGCAGCGCCTGTTCGTAGGTCTCGAGGCTTGTGGTGGTGCGGAAGAGGAGCGCCACGTCGCCCCAGCGCGGGTCGCGCAGCGGCTCGGCGGCGGCGTCTTCGCACCCGGCGGCGCTCGTGACTTCGGCGCCCTGCCGTGCACTCGCCGAGCCGGCCACGGCGGGATCGCGATCCTGCACCCGCCAGCGCGCCGCGTCGGGCCCGTGCATCTCGACGAGGAGCGCACCGATGGCGCGGGCCTCGTCGCGGCGCGCGGCGTCGCTCTCCCCCGCCGCGCTGCCGTACTCGCGCCCGAGGAGCACGGCGATGCGCGCGCCCTCTGAGTCTGGCCGGTACGGCTCGACCCATTCGTACCCAGGCTGGCGGCCCTCCTCCTGATCGTCGTCGAACACGCCGGCGAACACGTTGTTGACCCAGGCGACGACCGGCGGCGTGGTGCGGAAGTTCTGGCGGATGGCGAGGACCTCGCCCGCGCCGGCCGGCTGGCCCGTCACCGCCCGCTTCACTTGGTCGTAGAGCGAGATGTCGGCGCGGCGAAAGCGGTAGATCGACTGCTTGGGGTCGCCGACCACGAAAAGCTTGCCGGGCTCCAGCACGACGTCGCGCCAGTCGGCGGCGACGGGCTCACGCTCGCAGAGGAAGAAGGCGATCTCGGCCTGCAGCGGGTCGGTGTCCTGGAACTCGTCCACGAGGATGTAGCGGAAGCGGGCCTGCAGCGCCGCGCGGGCCGCGCGATCGTCAGGACCGCCCACGAGGAGGTCGCGCAGGCAGCCGAGGAGGTCGGTGAAGTCGAGGCGGCCGAGCGCCAGTTGCGCCGCCCCGGCCCAGCGCGCGAAGGAGTCGGCCACGGAGACGGCCAGGCCGGTGACGAACTCTGCGTAGAGGTCCCGGGCCGCGAGAATGCCGGCGACCAGCGCCTTGTAGCGGAGTTGCAGTTCCTCCTTGCCGCCGAGGGCGGCGTCCCAGCCCTTCAGGGCGCCGCCGGGGGCGGTCTTGTTGCTCTTGGCCGGCAGGGCGTACAAACCCGCCGCAAGCAGGTCGACGTCGGCCGGCGGTTCGGCGACGAGCCGCCCGACGGCCACGACGAGGTCCATGGCGGCGGCGAAGCCCTTGTCCGAGTGGTCGGTGCAGGCGGCGGCGCAGTACTCGCGCACACGCCTGAGCGGCTCGTCCAGCGCGGCCAGCGCCGCGCCCAGCTCCGGCTCCTGCGCAGGCTCCGGCGCCGGGTCGAGGTCGTAGCGCTCGCCAAACACGCCGCTGGCGCCGATGGCGAGCTCCTGGACCTTGTCCAGCCGCACGCCGGCGCGCAGGAGGCGGGAGAGGCGGCGCGCCACGAGCCCGGTGCCCGCCGCGCCCGAGGCGACTTCGGCGCCGGAGGTCGCCTCCACGTCTGTCCCAGCCAGCGTGGCCAGCCACTCCTCCCAGAGCCGCGTGCGTTCCAGCTCCGAGCCGAGCCCGTCCAGTTGCTCGAACGCCGGGTCGACCCGCGCCTCGACCGGGAACTCGCGCAGCAACCGGCCCGCGAACCCGTGGATGGTGCTGATCGGCGCGTCGTCCAGCGCGTCGAGGGCGCGAACTATGGCATCCTCCTCGGCGCTGTCCGCGGCGGCTGCGGCGGCGCGTGCCTCGAACTCCTCGCGCACGCGCTGGCGGAGCTCCGCCGCGGCCTTCTCGGTGAACGTGATGGCCGCCACCGTGCGCACGTCGCCGGAGCCGCGCTCGGCGTCAAGCACGCACCTCACGTAGCGGTCGACGAGCACGCGGGTCTTGCCGGTGCCGGCGCCCGCCTCGAGCAGGAACGTGGTCCCGAGGTCGGTGGTGACGCGGTCGCGGACGTCGTGGTCGACGACCTTGCGCTCAGGCGTCATCCTCGTCCTCCCGCGGCCGGCCGACTTGCAGGGCGAGGACATCGCTCAAGGCCGGGTGCCCGCGCTTGCGCGCCCGCGACCACGGCGATGTGCCGCAGGCGTAGCCGACGTCGCAGTACTCGCAGCGGCCCGCGGTCGTGCGCGGGAACATGCCGGCGTCGACCAGGGCCGCGGCGCCGGCCACCAGCCGGGCGAGCCGCGCGGCGGCGTCCGGCTCGTTCTCGGCCAGCGGCAGAGACTCGAACCCGCCCTTGCGCGTGACCAGCCGATAGAGACTGACGATCTCGCCGAGACCGGCGACCTCGGCGTGCCCGGCGTCGCCGGCCTGCCGCACGGCGAGCTGATAGACCGGCAACTGGACGCTGAGACCGGCCTTGAGACGCTCGCGCTCGCTGTTGCCCTTGCCGGTCTTGTAATCGATGACGCGCGCGCCCGACGCGGTGATATCGACGCGGTCGACGCGGCCGGCGAAGCGGACGCGGCGCCCGCCGGGCAGCTCCAGGGCCACCGGCTGCCCGGCGGCCTCGCCGAAGCTCCACTCGGCTTGGAGCGGGCGCCCGTCGCCGGCGAAGACGGGGTCGCGACGCACGGTCTCGAGGAGGTCTTCGCGCAGCATCTCGCGCGTTACGCTCCAGGCGAGAGGCGCGCCGGTGACGCCGAGCGCCTCCGCCCGGGCGCAACCGGTACGCCACGCCGAGTCGACCGCGGCTTGGGCGGCGGCGACGTCCGGTCCGCTCCCCGTCTCGGGCCACGCGGCGACGAGCTCACCGAAAGCGCTCTGAAGGATGCGGTGCGCGAGCGTGCCGAACTCGCGCGGCTCCATCTCGAGGCTCTCGCCCGGCTCGTCCGGCGCCTCGAGCCCGAGGACGTCGCGCAGCAGGAACGCGAACGGGCAACTGACGTAGCGCTCGAGGCGCGTGGGATGCATCTCGGAATCGAACGGGTGCCGCGCCGTCAGCGCGGCGCGGGCGGCGGCGCCGAGCAACCCGTCCCGCGCCCCGGGCTCGGGATCGCGCGCCGCGAGCCACATGTCGGTGCGGCGGCACGCGGCGGCTTCGTCGGCGAGGACCGCCGCAAGATACACCTGGGCGCCGGCGCGGCCGCCGGAGCCGGACAGAGCGAGCAGCGCGGCCGTGTCCCGTTCGGCCGCGTCGACCCACGCCGCGCGCCGGTCCTCGGCGTACTCGACGGTGCCTCCCACGTGGCGCCACACCGGCGCCAGCGGCACGCCGCTGAGAAAGTCGTCCAGCCCGACGGGACTGCCGGCGGCGAGCGAGGCCAGGCGCATGAGCACTCGGGACGGGAGGCGCGGCCGCCCGCTGGCGGCGTCGGTGCGCGGCGCGATCAGGGTGAGCTTCTCGCGCGCCGCCTCGCAGCTGAACGCGAACAGGAGCAGCGACTCCGCGGAGCGCTCCTCGGCCAGAGGGAGCCGCGCGCCCGTGTGATCTCGGAGGCGCATCCTGGCGCCGTCCCCGAACAGTGGGTCTGGGCGCCCGCGCGCCGGGAACCCCCCGTCCGCCAGGCCCGTGAAGACGACCGTGTGGAAGCTGAGGCCGCGCATCTCCAGCGGCGTGAGCACCGCCACGCCGTGGCGACCGGCGCGGCCCGCCTGTACCGTGCCGCCGGCCACCTGCTCGCGCAAAGCCGCCGCCATCGTGAGGGCGTCGACCTCCTCGTGGAGGACGTCGAGCATGCCCAGACGAGTGGCGGCGTCTCGCGCCGCCGCCGCGACCTCCGCAGCGAAGACGGCGTCGAGCGCTCCCCCGAGCGCCCGCGCCCACTCGGCCCACCGGGCGCGCGCCGGCAGAGCGCCGCAGGCGCTTGCCAGCGCGGCGACCGCCGTCTCCAGGCTGCGCGAGGCCGCCAGATCGCGCCGTAGGAGATCGAG
>CAIWHY010000324.1 GCA_903912585.1 uncultured Thermoleophilia bacterium
CGACAAACATCGAGGCGGTCGAGATGTTGAAGGTCTGGGCGCCGTCGCCGCCGGTGCCGCAGGTGTCGAGGATGACGTCGGCGTCGACCTCGACCTTCTCGGCGAGCTCGCTCATGGCGCGCGCCATGCCGACGATCTCGGCGGCGGTCTCGCCCTTGACGCGTAGCGCGCTGAGGAAGGCGGCCGTCTGCGCTTCGCCGGCGCGGCCGCCCATGATCTCGAGCAGGACTGCGCGGGCCTCGGACTCTTCGAGGTCGCGGCCCGCCGAAAGGCGCTGCAGCGCCTCGCTGATCACGTCATTCGGCACGTGCGCCTCCGCCGGCCGGCTCGCCGGCCGCGTCGTGCCCCGCGCGCCCGTCCAGCAGCAGGAAGTTGCGCAGCAGTTCGAGCCCCACCGTGGTCAGGATGCTCTCGGGGTGAAACTGCACGCCGTGCACCGGCAGCTCGCGGTGCCGCACGCCCATCACGATGCCTGCGGAGTTCCAGGCGCTGAGCTCGAGGCGCTCCGGCAGCGCCTCGTCGACGACCAGGGAGTGGTAGCGAGTGGCCGTGAACGGATCGGGCAGCCCGGCGAACACGCCGCGCCCGTCGTGGCCGATCTCGTCGGTCTTGCCATGAACCGGCGCCCCGGCGCGACGCACGACGCCGCCGTAGACCTGCCCGATCGCCTGGTGGCCGAGGCAGACGCCGAGCACCGGCAGGCGCGCGGCGCCGAAGTGGGCGATGGCCTCCATGCTGATGCCGGCCTCGTCGGGCGTGCAGGGGCCGGGGGAGACCACGAGGTGGGTCGGCCCGGCCGCCGCGATCTCGGCGATCGTCACCCGGTCGTTGCGCTTGACCGTGACCTCGGCGCCGAGCTCGCCCATGTACTGCACGAGGTTGTAGGTGAACGAGTCGTAGTTGTCGATCATGAACACTCTCGGCGGCGGCGAGACGCGCGCCGGCGCGGCCGTGTCCGTGCGGGCGGGCTCCGTCATCGGGCGAACTCCTCGTGGGCGAGCTCGACGGCGCGCAGCAGCGCCGCCGCCTTGTTCTGGGTCTCCTCGAACTCGGTCGCGGGGTCGGAGTCGGCGACGATGCCGGCCCCGGCCTGGAAGTAGGCTACGCCGTCCTTGACGATCACGGTGCGGATGCAGATGCAGGTGTCGAGGTCGCCGCTGTAGCTCAGGTAGCCGATGGCGCCGGCATACGGCCCGCGGCGAACCGTCTCGAGCTCGTCCACGATCTGCATGGCGCGCACCTTGGGGGCGCCGCTCACGGTGCCGGCGGGGAAGGCGGCCTTGAGCGCGTCGGTCGGTGTGGAGCCTTCCGCAAGCTGCCCTCTGACCGACGAGACCATGTGGATGACGTGCGAGTACAACTCCATCTCCATCAGCTCGTCGACCTTGATGGTGCCCGGGCGACACACGCGCCCGAGGTCGTTGCGCCCGAGGTCGACGAGCATGACGTGCTCGGCGCGCTCCTTCTCGTCGGCGCGCAACTCGGCGATGAGGCGCCGGTCCTCGGCGGCGTCGGCGCCGCGCCGCCGCGTGCCGGCGACGGGGCGCGTCTCGACGTGATCGCCCTGCACGGTGATCAGCGGTTCCGGGCTGGAGCCGCAGAGGGCGAAGTCGTCGAAGGCGATGTAGTACATGTACGGGCTCGGGTTCACGGCTCTCAGTCCACGGTACACCGCAAACGGCGAGACAGAGGCCGGCGTGCTGAAACGCTGGCTGAGCACCACCTGAAAGGCGTCGCCGGCGTAGATGTAGTCGCGGATGCGCTCGACGCCGGTCTCGAACTGCCGGCGCGTCATCGACGAGGAGACGGCGGCGCGGCCGTGCCGGTCGCCGCCGGCCGTGGACGTTACGCCTGAGCTTTCGTCGGCCGCGGACGTTGCGCCTGCGCCGGCTTCGGCCTCGAGCTCGGCGCCGGCGTCCGGATCCGCCGCCTCCGCCTCCGTCACGCCGTAGGCGCTGGCAGGGAGCGGCGTGCGCAGCTTCTCCTTGACGGCCGCGATGCGCGCGACGGCCCGCTCATACGGGCCGTCCACGTCGCGGCCCTCCACGAAGGCGTTGGCGACCACCGTGATCGTGTGCTTGAGGTGGTCGAACACGAGCACGGTGTCGGCGAGCAGGAACGCCATCTCCGGCAAGCCGAGGTCGTCGGGCGGCGCGTCCGGCAGGTCCTCCAGCCGCCGCACCAGGTCGTACCCGAAGTAGCCGACGAGGCCGCCGGCGAGCGGAGGCAGCGCCGCGCCGGCGCCGTCCGCCGGCGGGCGGTAACTGCTGATGAGCTCGGCAGCAGCCGCGAAGGGGTCGGCGTGCTCGACCTCCAGGGAATCGCCGTTCTCCTGCACCGTCAGGCGCCCGTCCGCGTAGGTCACGAGGGCGCGGGCGCCGACGCCGAGAAAGGAGTAGCGGCCGAGGTGCTGCCCCTGTTCCGCGCTCTCGAGGAGGAACGCGCGCCGCGGAGCGCCGAGCTTGAGAAAGGCGGAGACGGGCGTCTCGAGGTCGGAGACGAACGAGTGGGTGACGGGCAGGACGTTGTGGGCCAGTGCGAGGCGGCGCGCCTCGACTAGCTCAGGTGTGACTCGTATGTCCTTCGCCACGGGCCAATCATGTGACACCTCCGGTGAGCACCGGGCCCTTCGTCGTGTGCCCGCCGTGCGGCGAGCGGTCTGGGAAAAGTAAGGGAGTGCACTGCGGCTGTCAACCGTTCGGGCTCGCGGCGAGCGCGCGCCCGGAGCGGGCGCGGGTGGCCGCGCCGCGCGTGGGGGATGTAGGCTCTCCCACCATGGCCCTGCTCACCCGCATCACCGACGAGGACGCCCACCGGCGGCGCTGGGAGCTCCTCGCGCTCACGTCCATCGGCGCGTTCATGGCCCCGATGGACGGGTCCATCGTCTCGGTGGCGCTGCCCAAGATGGGCGCCGAGCTGCACCTCAGCTTCGCCGCCGCGATGTGGGTGCAGGCCGCCTACCTGCTCACCACCGCCGTGCTGTTGATCCCACTCGGCCGGCTCGCCGACCAGCACGGGCGCGTGCATTTCTACCTGCTGGGCGTCGTGATCTTCACCGCGGGTTCGCTGCTCGCCGCCCTCAGCATGAACGGCGCCTGGCTGGTCGGCAGCCGGGTGGTGCAGGGCGCCGGCGGCGCGCTGATGGTGGCCACGGCGGCCGCGATCGTCACCGCCGTGTTCCCGCCGCACGAGCGCGGCAAGGCCCTGGGCATCAACGTCATGGCCGTCTACATCGGCCTCACCGTGGGGCCGCCACTCGGCGGCATCCTCGTGGACACGCTCGGCTGGCGCTCGATCTTCTTCATCAACCTGCCGATCGGCGCCGTCGTGCTCGTGTGGGGCTGGTTCATGCTGCCGCGCTCCGAGGGCGCGACGGGCGCGCCGCGCGTCGACTTCGTCGGCGCGACGCTGCTCGGCGCCTTCCTTATCAGCTTGCTTGTGCCGCTCACCTTCGCCACGGAGTGGGGCTGGACGGCGCCGCCGACGCTCGGTCTTCTCGCCCTCTCGGTGGCGCTGCTCGTGACCTTCGTGGTCGTCGAGCGCCGCGTCAAGTCGCCGGTCCTCGACCTCGATTTGCTCTTGCACAATCGGCTCTTCGCGGCCGCCAACCTCGCGGCGCTGCTCAACTACATGGCGCTGTACGCGATCAGCGTCCTCACCGCCATCTTCCTGCAGATCGTCCAGGGCCGCTCCGCCGCGGTCAGCGGCCTGCTCATCCTCAGCCAGCCGCTGCTGATGGCCGTCCTCAGCCCATTCAGCGGGCGCCTGAGCGACCGGATCGGCTCGCGCGTGCTGGCGACCGGCGGCATGCTGGCGATCGCCGCCGGCATGGTCCTGCTGGCCTTCATGCCCGAGACGGCGCCGGTCTGGCAGGTCGCCGGCGACCTGGCCGTGGTCGGCCTCGGCATGGCGGCGTTCAGCGCCCCCAACATGTCGGCGATCATGGGCAGCGTGCGGCGGGACCAGCTCAGCGTGGCGAGCGCGTTCGTGGGCACCATGCGCACCACCGGCCAAGCGCTGAGCGTGGCCCTGCTCGGCGGCATCGCCGCCAGCCAGCTGGGCCGCATCGGCGGCCGGCTGCTGTTCACGCACGGGCAGGGTGCCGGCGCGGTGGGCTTCGCCGCCCGCGCCGTCGACGAGTACGCCAAAGGCTATCGCTACGCGATGCTCGCCGGCGCCGTCCTCGCGCTCATCGGCGCCATGGTGTCGCTCACCCGCGGGGCGCACGCCGGCAGCGAGTCCGGCGCACCTACGGGCGAATAAGCCCTACTTCTGCAGGTTTATTCCCTCCTCGGCAGGGCCATCTCTGACTTGTAGACGGGCTCCAATGTCCCGCCGGTCAACGAGGGTGAGCGCAGCGTCGTAGAGGCGCCGGCGGCCCAGAGGTAACGTCATGGCTACCACTTTGAAGAAGAGATCCGCAGCGGTCGCAGGGACGATCTTCCTCGCCGTCGCGCTGCTGGTGCTGGCGGCGGGGGTCGCGCAAGCACGGCCGTCGATCCCCCGGCTCATCCAGCATCATTCACCGCTGGTCACGACCGCTGCTTCCGGCGGCGCAGCCGCAGCCACGACCGCCACGGCCGGTGGGTCGAGCGCCGCGGCAGCGGCC
>CAIWHY010000325.1 GCA_903912585.1 uncultured Thermoleophilia bacterium
GGGACCGCCTCGCGGTCCCCGGCGCCTCGAGAAGCAGTGGTCAGGGGGCCATCGTCCCCGTCTTGAGGAAGATGGGGTTGCTGTAGAACCAGAGATCGGCCCACGCAAGGTCCGGAGAGTTGACCGCGGCGGTCATGGTGGCGCCGCCGTCGACCGGGTTCGGGATCGGTGCGTAGGTGAGCGTGTCGACGAGCGGGTTGCCCGGGGCGTCAGTCTGGTTGGTCGTGCTGGCCGCCAGGTTGGTGCCGCGGAGACGGAAGTACATGTTGACGGAGGCCTTCACATTGACCGTCATCGTCTTCCAGCCCTTCTTGTCGGACTTCCAGTTCTTCTTGGTGAGCGTCTTCAACACGCGCGTGGACGGATTGGTGTCCTTGGCCGTGTAGCCCGGATCGCCGAGGAAGAGTCGGGGGCTCATGTTGCCGACGACGAGGTCGACGTGGTTGACGTTCGGCTTGTCGCCGTTGGCGTTCTGCTTGGGCGAGTGGATGGAGATCGTGATCGTGACCTTCTGGCCGGGCTTGGCGTTGAACGTCTGGCCCATGGTGGCGGTGTTCTTGCCCGACTTGATGGTGTACTGGAGACCGTCGATGAGGTCGCCGGTAGTCACGAACGAGTTGCCGGAACGCATGCCGTCGAGCACGGCCTGGGGCGTGTTCTTCGCGGCGAGCGTCCAGGTCTTGTTGTACTGGCCGGGATAGAAGCCGTAGTACTGGATGCCGATGGTGTTGCCGGCGGCGTCCTTGAAGCTCTTGTTGTACTTGTAGAACTCGCTGTCGTTGAAGATCCAGAAGTGGCGGCCTTCGGCGAGGAGCGAGTCCCACACGCCGCCCAGCTGGGCGGTCATGTAGTCGGCGCCGCCGTAGGTGCGCGCCTTGGCGGTCATGGCTGCATCGGCAGTCGCGGCCGTGCCGACCGTACCATCGGCATTGATGTACGAGCCGTAGCCGCCGCGAGCGTAGTCAGACTGGTTGCCGGGGAAGCCCTGCATGCCGAAGGCCACGTCGGGGCCGTCGTCGTTCATGTGGCGGAGGTCGCCGACGTGCCAGAGGTTCTTCATGGACGGATGGGCGACGATGGCGAAGGCCTGCGTGCCGTAGTTGTCCTCGAGGTAGTGCAGGGCCGTGAACGTGTTGTCCACGCCGCCGGAGTGCGCGGCATTGGCGTTGAGCTTGCTGAACGGCGCTGCCGGGACCTGGGTGACCGTGACCTTGGTGGCGACAGTGCCGCCGCCCGAGGGAGCGAGGCCGCCAGCGGCGGTGTAGGTGAACGTCGTGCTGCTGGGAACCCCGGTGACAGTGAAGGTACCGTTGTATCCGGCCTCGGTGACGCCGGCGACGATCACGGAGGCGCCGGCGACGACGCTGTGG
This sequence comes from uncultured Thermoleophilia bacterium, assembly GCA_903912585.1. GTDB lineage: Bacteria > Actinomycetota > Thermoleophilia > UBA2241 > UBA2241 > CAIXSE01. The sequence continues at coordinate 1,371 of CAIWHY010000325.1, forward strand.
TCAGAGATCGTCGTGATCGTGACGGTGGTGCCCGTCTCGGTCGCGCCGGCAGGCGCATTCCCGATGGGCGTCGTGATCGTGTCGACCGTGGTGACGGCCTTGGTGCCCTCGTTGGCGCGGCTCAAGTCGGTGTCCTTGGCGTCGAAGCGATACTCGAAGTTGCTCACGCCCGACGGCTCGTTGCCGCCGCCGACCATGCCGACGTTCACTTGCTCGTGGTTGGGGGCGTTCCACAGGAGACCCTGGAAGACCGACTGATCCGGGAACTCCTCGCGCTGGTTGGCGATGATCGGGAACGAGTAGTTCGCGAGCGTGACCCAGCGCCACACCGGAAGGACGAACGGCACGGCGGTCGGGTCAGTGATCGAGGTCCCGCCGGGCTCCGAGTTGGCCAGGTAGTTCAGGCCGTAGACGCCGAAGCCCTGATGGTCGACTTCCACCTGTGCCAGGTTGCCGTCGGTGAGGTTCGTGTGCGTCTCCATGTCGCCCGCGAGCCAGACCCCCTTGGGGGCCTTGGCGCTCGCGGCCGCGGCTGTCGCGAGCAGGACGACGGCGAGGACGACGGCCAATAGGGCCGCGCGCCTCGCCGACTGTGTCCGTGGTCTCCTCATAGTCTGCGTGCTCCTTTCGCAAAAGTGTGTCTGTCGGCAAGCGATGCCCGCATGTCTAGTTGCGCGACGCCGGGGTGGCGGCGCGCCAACCTCAGGATCCCGGGCCTGAGGGTCGTGGCGTTGGGGGTCTCACGGCGCCCGGCCGCGCCGAGGAAGCGATGGCGTGCGGCCGTGCGGCCGCGCAGGCAGCGGCGGCCGGCCGTTCTCTCACGTGGTCGTGCGAAAGCGGGACTTCGAGCATCTCGGCGCGTCCTCCGGTGGGTGCCCAAGTGGCACGCCTCCTGCGTACCGGGCATGAGTATCGCCGCGGTATGTGTGCGACCGATTAGGAGCGCGTGTGACGGCCGAGAACTTGCCGTGAGCGCGGGGTCAGGGGCACGCGAGAAGCGCGCTACGGCGCTCAGGCCAGGATCGCCTCGTAGGCCGCGCGCCAGTCGCCGAGGTCCTCGAAGAGGTGGTCTGGGGCGTGCGCGGCGAGCTCGTCGGCGGCGTGCTTGCCGGTGGCGACTCCGATCGCCTTCACGCCGAGGGCAGCGCCGCACTCCACGTCGGCCGGCGTGTCGCCGATGATCACGATCTCCTTGCCGGCGTAGCGCCGGCCGGTGAGCTGCTCGGCGCGCGCCACTGCGACCGGCGGGAGCTCCGACCGGTACGCCGAGTCGGAGCCGAAGGCGCCGACCTTGAAGAGCGGGTACAGCCCGGTCGGGAGGAGCTTGATGCGGGCGCCCTCACGCACGTTGCCGGTGAGCAGGCCCACGAGGGCGCGCCGGTCGGCGGCCAGCGCCGTCACCAGCTCCTTGACGCCGGGCAGCACCTCGATGCGGCCCTCGGCGACCTCCCCGGCGAGCAGCTCCAGGTAACGCTCGATGCAGGCGCCGGTGAGCACGTCGATCATGTCGTCGGGCGCCCCGAGCTGCTGGGCCAGGTCGTGGACGACCTGCGGCTGCGTCTCGCCCTCGTAGCGGCCGACGATCGCCTCGGGGTCGCCGGCTCCCCACAGCCCGGCCAGGTCGCGGATGATGCCCGGATCGGTGCGCCCGTGGAAGGTGTAGTCCCCGAGGTCGCCCGCGACGCCGTAGACCTCGCGCACGGCGCCGACGATGGCGCGGCCGCCGGCGCCGTGCGCGTCGATGAGCGTGCAATCGATGTCGAAGAGGACGAGGCGGTCCATCGGAGGCGAGTATAGCGGCCCGCCGCGCGAGACGA
>CAIWHY010000326.1 GCA_903912585.1 uncultured Thermoleophilia bacterium
GGTCAGCTGCAGCTCAACGCCTTCGAGCCGATCATCGCGCACTCCCTCTTCGAGAGCGTCACGCACCTCGAGATGGGGTGCCGGACGCTCGCCGAACGCTGCATCGGAGGCATCACAGCCAACGTCGAGCACCTGCGGGCCCAAGTCGAAGACTCGATCGGGCTGGTGACTGCACTCAACCCCATCATGGGCCACGCGCAGGCCACCGCGGTCGCGCAAGAGGCCGCCGCGACGGGGCGCTCGGTGCACGAGATCGTCTTGTCCAGCGGACTGCTGAGCAAGGAGCGCCTCGACGAGATCCTCAGCCCCGAGGCGCTGGCGGGCTTGCCGGCACAGCCAGACCCGCAGGCGGGCGAGCCGGGATCCTGACGCGGCGCGGCCGGCCCGGACCCTGCGGCAGCGACTTCAGCTGACCCTCCGAGCGCCCCGGTCGGCGGGCAGGCCGCCCGAACGGCGCGTTGCCAAAGCGCTTGCGGGAAGCCCGCCCGGCAGGAGCCGTCCGATCGTGTTCAGGCAGCGGCGGTCAGAGACCAGGCCGGTGACCGCCTGAGCGTCAGCAAGGGCGATGAGCTTCTCGCCAGCGGCCCTGACCGGCGGCCTCAGTGAGTGTCCAGCCTCCGCTCTCGACCCGCTGGCACAGCAGCGGGCGGCCGCGCGAGGTCAGACTCGCGTCACGATGCGCCACCAGGACTCTTCTTCGGGGCATGGCCTCGGGCGAGCACGAGCCGACCGGCGGAGCCGTCGCGCAGGGACACCGCGCTGGCCTGGATCAGCTAGTCCATGCGGATGCAGCCGGAGATGTTCTTGCCGGCCAGCATGTCGGCGAACGCGTCGTTGATCTGATCGAGGCTGTAGTACTTCGTGATGAGCTGGTCGAGCTTCACGATGCCTGACCTGTAGAGGCGCATGATCTGCGGGACCATCTCGAACGGGCTCGCCCCGCCGTAGCAGGTGCCGCCCGCCGTCTTCTGGTAGAGGGTCATGTTCATGGCGTCGAGGTCGACCGACTTCTGGGTGTGCGGAGCGACGCCGACCCAGACGGTGCGGCCGCCCTTGTGGGTGGCGGCGACGCAGGCGCTCTGCACGTCGCCGCGCCCGATGGCGTCGAAGGCGTAGTCCACGCCGATGCCCGTGATCTTGACGACCTCCTCGACGATGTCTTTCCTCGAGGAGTCGATGTAGTGCGTGGCGCCCCAATCCATCGCCCACTGCTTCTTGTCGACGATATCGGCGGCAATGATCAGGTGGGCGCCGGCCAGCTTGAGGCCCTGGATCACGTTGAACCCGACGCCGCCGAGGCCGACCACCAGGGCCGTGGATCCAGGCTCCACCTGAGCGGTGTTGATCACGGCGCCGATGCCTGTCGGGGCGCGGCAGCCGACCACCGGGACCTTGATGAGGTCGATGTCGGAGTCGAGCGGGATGCAGCCGTCCTCGGGGATGACCACGTACTCGCTGAAGCCGGAGAGGAAGGAGAACTGCGTGATGTTCTGGCCCTTCCTGCCCTTGAGGCGGTTGGAGCCGTCGTCGCGTTCGCCGCTCAGCAGCCGGGCGCCGCGGTCGCAGAGCTGACCCTGACCGGAGACGCACGAGGGACAGTGGCCGCACGATGGCATCCACGACATGACGATCTTGTCGCCGGGCTTGACCCGCGTGACCTTTTCGCCGACCTGCTCGACGATGCCGACGCCCTCGTGGCCGAGGACGGCGGGGTAGGTCATCGGGTAGTCGCCGTTGACGGCGTGGTAGTCGGAGTAGCAGACACCGCAGGCGGCCACGCGGACCGCGACCTCATCTTCGCGGGGGTCGTCCCACTCCACCTCCTCGATGACGAACGGCTGGTTGAGTCCGTGGATGACTGCAGCCCTCGAGATCACTTCGCATCTCCTCAGTCCGGGTGGCTGGACAGAACGGCGGAAACGGTAGAAACTTGCTATACGTACTGATAGGCAACGTACCAAAGCGTCGCCGCGGGCGTCAAGAGTCGCAGGCGTCTCGCGAGACCGGCCTCCGGCAGCTCGCGCGGGAGACGGGCGGAGGGTACGTGTGGGACAATCCCGCTCCCAGCGGAAGTTACCGGGCTCCGGAGTCTGCGCCGCCCGGGAAGCACGGAGCCAGAGGTCTACGAGGAGGTCCTGGACGTGAGTGACAAGACGACGGATCCGAAGGCGTCGATGCCGGTGACGGAGCCCCAGCAGGACGACTTCGTCATCGACGAGATCGAGGTCGAAGACCTCGCGATCGATGGCATCTGCGGCGTGTACTGAGGCCGCGCCCGCGGTGCGGTACGTGGTCCGCGGCACCGTCCGGGTCAGGCCGGAGGCCTTCGGCCTGCTCTTCTACGACACCCGTACCACCAGCCTCACGTTCGTGCGGTCAGGCGAGACGCTGACCGTGGCGCCTGGGGCTCCCGGCGAGGAGCGTGAGCTCCTGATCGCGGGCTGGGACGGGCGCCCCGAAGCGACCGCACGTCTGCTGCAGACACTCCGGGAGAAGGGGCTGATCCGTGCTACCGACGGCACTGACTGACGAGGCGCTGCGCGCGCCCGTCAATGTCACGTGGGAGATCACCGAGGCCTGCAACCTGTCGTGCCGCCACTGCCTGTCCGCCGATCTGCGCGCACAGCAGCGAGGTGAGCTCACCCCCGAGGAGTGCCGGCGGATCGTGGACGACCTCGCCGCCGCGGACGTGTTCCAGGTCAACTTCGGCGGCGGCGAGCCCTTCCTCAGGAAGGACTTTCTCGATCTGCTCGCCTACGCCCAGGCCAAGGGCATCACGAGCTGCGTCAGCACCAACGGCACCGTGCTCGACGACGACCTGGTGGGGCGGCTGGCCGCCATGTCCGGCCTCTTCCTGCAAGTGAGCCTCGACGGCGCCTCTCCCGGGACGAACGACGCCATCCGGGGCGCCGGGACGTTCGCGCGCATCCTCGATGGGGTCGACTGCCTGCGCCGTCATGCGCTCCGGGACTTCAGCCTCAACATGGTGGTGACCAAGGTGAACGTCCACGAGGTCGGGGAGTTCGCGGATCTGGCCGCGCGTCTGGGCGCGAAGGCGCGCCTCTCGCGCTTCCGTCCGTCCGGCGCGGGCTGCGCCTCCTGGGATGACTACCGTCTGACGAAGGCGCAGCTCCTCGAGCTCTCCGAGTTCCTGGGCGAGCACACGGACATCCTCACCGGCGACTCCTTCTTCTCGCTCACTCCGGAGAGCCGGCGCCGCCTGGGCCTGACGATGTGCGGCGCCGCGCGCATGACCATGGCCATCGCGCCCGACGGTGGCGTGTACCCATGCGCGTTCCTCACCGACCCCGCGTTCCTGGCGGGGGACGCCGCGGCAGAGTCACCGGTCGCCATCTTCCGCGAGTCCGAGGTGTTCGCGCGGCTGCGCGCCAACGACAACGCCGCGTGCAGCGGGTGCTCGCGCTTCTCGCTGTGCCACGGCGGCTGTCCCGCCGTGGCCTACTTCGTCACCCGGTCGCTGGAAGCCGGCGACCCCGAATGCCTGATGGCCGCCCTGGGCGCCGGCGTCTGACCGTCAGCGAGCGACTCGCACCGAGGACCCGAGAGGAAGACCCGAGACATGCAGTTTCCGCACCTGTTCTCTCCGCTTCGCATCGGGACGGTCACCGTCCCCAACCGCATCTCGTTCTCAGCGCACCTCACGAACCTCTCGGACGACGGCCTGCCCTCGGCCCGGTACGCCGCGTATCTGGCCGCTCGTGCGCGCGGTGGTACGGGCCTCATCATCACGGAGGAGCAGTCGGTCCACCCCAGCGACCGCGCCTACGAGCACCTGATCGAGGCGTTCCGGCCCGAGGTGGTTTCCGGCTACAAGGACCTGACTCGCGCGGTGCACCGGTACGACACGCGCGTCTTCGCCCAGCTCAACCACAACGGCCAGCAGGGCAGCGGGCGCTACTCGCGCCTCCCGCTGTGGGCGCCGTCGCCGGTGCCCGACGTGATGTTCCGCGAGACGCCCAAAGTGATGGAGCTCGAGGACATCCGTGAGGTGGAGGACGCCTTCGCGCTGTCGGCGGAGCACGTCTGCGAAGGCGGGTTCGACGGCCTCGAGCTGCAGTTCAGCCACAGCTCGCTCGCCCGCCAGTTCATGTCGCCCTTGTCCAACTTCCGCAGCGACGACTACGGCGGCTCGCTGGAGAACCGGCTCCGGTTCGCGCGCGAGGTGATCGCGGCGGTGCGGGGAGCCGTCGGGATGGACTTCACCGTCGGCGTCCGACTCTGCGCCGACGAGCTCATCCCCGGGGGGCTCGACCTCGATGACGCCAAACAGATCGCGGCGCTGCTCGAGGGCGACGGGAAGATCGACTTCGTGAATCTCAGCCTGGCGACGTTCTACAACCTCTACATGGTCGGCGGCACCATGCACCTGCCGCTCGGCTACACCGAGCCGCTGGCCGCCGCGGTCAAGGAGGTCGTCTCGCTCCCCGTGTTCGCGACCGGGCGCATCAACGACCCGGCGCTGGCGGAGCGGATCCTGGCGGACGGGCACGCCGACATGATCGGCGTCGTCCGCGGCCAGATCGCCGACCCCGACTTCGCGACCAAGGCTCGCGATGGCCGCGTCGACGAGTTGCGCGCCTGCATCGGCTGCAACCAGGGCTGCTATGGGCGCGTCGGGCTCAACATGACGATCGGCTGCGTCCAGAACCCGGCGGTGGGCGAGGAGTCCGCAAAGGGAGAGCTCGCCTTGCAGCCGGCGCTCAGGAAGAAGCGCGTCCTGGTCGTGGGCGGCGGCCCCGCCGGCATGTGGGCCGCCAAGATCGCTGCGCTGCGCGGGCACGACGAGACTCTCTACGAGAA
>CAIWHY010000327.1 GCA_903912585.1 uncultured Thermoleophilia bacterium
AGCGCCCGCGGTTCGCGCAGCCAGAAGCTGCGGGCGGGCGCGGCGGCGGCGGGCGCGGCGGTGGTGCCGGCTGCGCCTGCCGGCGCACCCGTACCTCCGGCTGCGGCGGCCTTGGCGGTCTTCCCGGCCGCCGCCTCGGCCCGGCGTTCCACGGTGTCGTAGCCGAGGCGGCGGACGGCGCGGTACACGCCATCGAGGTCGTTCTCCGCCGGGTCGAAGGCCACCGCCAGCGTCGCCGCGCCGAAGTTGACATCGGCGGCGCGCACGCCGCGCTCTTTGCGCAGCGCGCCTTGCAGCTTGAGGGCGCAGTCGGCGCAGTCCATGCCCGTCACGTGGAGCATGCGGCGCTGCGCGCCGTCCTCGCCCGGGAGCGGCACGAGCAGGTCGAGCTCGCCGTGCGCGTGCACGGCGAGCGGGCAGTGGTCGGCGCAGTGCGCCTGGGCGCCGGCGCGGCGCGCGTAGGTGCTCAGCGCGCCGGCGTCCAGGACGCCCTCGTCGAAGCGGACGTTGAGCAGGCCGCGAGGCACGTCCGCCTCGATGTCGTGCACGCCGTCGAGGCGGCCGAGCTCGCGGCCGACCTCCTCCACGCAGCGCCCGCACTCCGCTTCACGCGGCAAGAGCATCGCCAGCTCGAGGGTCTGCTCGGTCAAGCCGCTCCTCCGCCGCCGGTTCCTTCGGGCCCGTGCAGCACGTGCTCGCGCGTGATGTCGAGCAGGACGCGGATGTGGGCGTCGTCCGGGGAGTAGAAGACCATCTTGCCGTCGCGGCGGGCGCGCACGAGGCCGTGGCTGCGCAGCACGCGCAGGTGGTGGCTCACGTTGCTCTCGCTCATGTCCACCGTCGCCGCGAGGTCGCAGACGCAGAGCTCGCCGGCCTCGATGATCGCCGCCACGAGGCGGCAGCGGCTGGGGTCGGCGAGCACCTTGAAGACGGCCGCCATCCGCTCCGTCTCGGCGGCCGTCACCAGGCGCGCACGCACGGCACGCACGCGTTCGGGGTCCACGACGACCACGTCGCAGCGGTCGAGGGAGCCTTCGTCATGCTTGCCGCAGATGACCTCGTCCGGCACGCCGCCTCCTGTCTTCTGAACGTATGAACATACATTCAGATGATACCCGGCGCCGCGTGATCCGACAAGTGCCGTCCGGCCGTGCACTCCTCGCCCCCGCCCTTGCGGCCCGGGTTAGGTCCGGCCGGCGCGGTCGTCTAAGCTTTGCGGCATGCAGAGCATCGTCAACGACGTCATCAACTGGTGCATCCACGTGATCGCCGTGTTCGGGTTGCCGGGGATCTTCGTGCTCATGTTCCTCGAGAGCGCCTGCATCCCCATCCCGGCCGAGACGACGATGATGTTCGCCGGCTTCGCCGTCAGCCAGGGCAAGATGGGCCTGGCGGCGGCGATCGTCGCCGGCGTGGCCGGCAACGTCGTGGGCGCCTGGGTCGTGTACTACGTGGGCCTGTACGGCGGGCGTCCGTTCATCGACCGCTACGGCAAGTACGTGCTCCTCAAGCACGAGCACATCGAGCTCACCGAGCGCTGGTTCACCAAGTACGGGGCCGTCGCCGTCTTCTTCTGCCGCATGATCCCGGGGGTGCGGAGCTTCGTCTCGCTCCCGGCCGGCGTTGCGCGCATGCCGCTCTGGAAGTTCACGATGTACACGGCGCTCGGCTGCATCCCGTTCGTCGCCATCCTCACCTGGCTCGGCGTGAAGCTCGGCGCCAACTGGGAGTCGCTCCAGCAGCAGTTCAAGTGGCTCGACTACGCCGTCCTCGCGGTGATCGTGGCCGTCGTCGTCTGGGTCGTGGTGCGCCGCCTGCGGCGGCGCCCGGCGTGAGCGGCCGCGCGGAGGCCTGAACAGGCCGCCGTCGGCAGGCGACGGCCGCCGTGTGGCGAACCAGTAGGCGAGCACGCTTCCCGAGAACAGACCGACCCCCTCAGTCGCGACCGGCGTGCATGCCGTGGCGCGACGTGAGATCGGAGGAACGATGAGCCTTTCCGGATCGCTCCGCGCCGCAGTCGCCCAGTTCGGCGGCGCCCGCGACGACTACGACGACTACGAGACGGGCGAGTACGAGAGCCCGGCGCGGTCCGCGCCCGGGCGGGACGACCGTCCCCTCGCGCTGGTACGGCCGCGGCGCGTCAAGTTCGCGCTCGTCACGCCTCAGGACTTCGACGACGCTCAGAAGATCGCCGACCACGTGCGTGCCGGCGATCCCGTCATCGTCGACCTGCAGGGCTGCGACGATCAGCTGCGCAAGCGCCTCACCGATTTCTTCAGCGGCCTCGCCTACGCCGTCGACGGGGGCGTGGAGTCCGTCGGCGAGCAGGTCGTGCTGCTGGCGCCGCCCGCGGTCGAGCTCTCGTCCGGAGCGGGCGGCGAGCCGCACCGGCGGGGCTTCCTCAACCAGGCGTAGGCGCGGCCGCTCACGCCGGCGCCCTCACGTCGGTATCAGTGGAACGGCACGGAGAAGTCGCCGTTCTTGTCGCGCGTGTACACGACGAAGAAGTCGCGGTCGTCGGGGACCAGGTACCGCGTGATGCCAGGGTGCTGGACGTTGGGCAGGAACTTGACCGGCGACTGGGCGCCGGGCCGGCGGAAGTAGTTGAACGTCGGCCAGACGGTGTTGATGTCGAACTCGAGAGCGCGGACGGCGCCGGCGCGGATCAGGGAGCCGGCGAGGGACATGACCGACTGCGACGGGGCGGCGACGTAGATCAGGTTGCCGTGCCGGTCCACGCCCACGCCGCTGCGCCAGACGCGCACGGCGTTGCCCAGCGTCCAGCCCCACTGCGCGCCGTTGGTATTGAGCGCCGGGTTGGGCTTGCCGTTGTTGACGATCATGGGCAGGTTCTGGCGCGCCAGAACGACGTTGCCCGGCGGGCTGCCGCCCGGCCACTTGATGATGTCGACGTGGCCGTCGTCGTAGCCGACGAGCGTGCCCATACCGGCCGTGAGCGGCGTGTACTCGTGGCCGTTGACGAAGAAGCCGCCCTGGCCGTCCTTGTACTTGAAGGCGCTGTTGAAGACCGCGAGGAGCCGCTCGCGCTGGCCGTCCGGGACCATCATCGGGCCGCGCGGCGAGCCCTGCGGCGGCTCGACCCGCCCGGGGTAGAGCGCCAGCTGGCTGATCGTGTGGTCGATCCACGCCGCGTAGGTGACGATCCTGGGGTAGTCGGCCTCGGCGCGGAACTCCGCGACGCGCACGGGAGTGGAGGCGCCGACGGCCCTGCCGACGGGGTGCCACACGCCCTCGCCGGCGAGGGCGGGGCTGATGGCTGGCTTCACCGGCGGCGGCGTGTAGAGGGACCTCGCGGTCTTCGACGGCTTCGGCGTCGCGCTGCCTGAGTCGGCGGCGACGCTGGGCAGCGCCGTCAGCCCGGGCCCGCCCTTCTTGGGCGCCGTCACCGAGTAGTAGGTGCGCTCGGCGAAGTTGACGAGCCAGGCGCCGTGGTTGTCGCGCACCCACTCCACCGAGCGGATCTTCCAGGAGACGCTCGAGGGCTGCCGCATGTACACTGCGTAGGAGATCGTCGGCGGCACCACGAGGACGACGAGGACGACCACCACGAGCGCGATGAGGCGCCGGCGACGGAGCTGCCGCCGCCGTGCCTCGCGCCGGGCGAGCCGCACTCTGTCGGCGCCCGAGACCGGCGGCTCGCCACTCGCGGGAGGCGGACCGCCGCCGCCCTGCGGCGGCTGCGTTTCGCCGCCCTGCGGCGGCCGCGACTCAGTACTCATCGAAGAGCCGGCCCCACTTGCTCTCGCGGCGCACCCGGGCCTGGATGCCGCGACCGACCAGCGGCCACCAGAGGCGGTCGTGATAGGTCGACGATCCGAGGATGAACGCGTGCACGAGCGGCGTCTGAAAGAGCAGGTACTGCAGGCGCTGCACCTGCGCGTCGCCGAACCACACGCCGCGGCCGAAGCGCGAGGGCAGGTTGGCGCCCACGCTGAACTTGAAGTCGACGAGCGAGACGTCCTCGCCGACGATCTCGATCTCGCGCGGGTCGCCGACGCCCAAGCCGCGCTCGTGCGCCAGCCGGATGTACTTGATGGTCAGCGGGTCGAAGCCCATCATCTTGGCCGCCACGGCGTCGATGGCCACCTGGTCGGAGCCCGCAAGCAGGTAGTCCTTCTCGACCGGGATCATCGTCCGCGGCCCCGGGCCGTTGCCGGCCAGCGTCCCGTCCATCACCGCGAAGATGCCGGGGTGGATCTCCTGCTGGATCGCCAGCAGGTCGACCAGCGTCTCGTGGATCCACGAGTGCGTGATGTGGCGCCGGGTGCCGAGGAGCCCGCCGAAGGCGTTCTTCATGGCCCCCGTCGTGGTGGTGTAGATGTGGCACTTCATCGTCGGCAGGTGCACGACGTTCTTGCCGAGGAACACGTCCGGGATGTGGATGCCGTCCGGGTACACGCGGTCGAGGGCGAGCATGGAGGCCTTGGGCTGGTAGCGCACCCAGCGCACGTTGCCGGGGATGAAGTTGTAGAGCTCCGGCACCTCGTACTTCTCGTACAGCGGCGCGAGCTTGTTGAGGCGCTCACCCTTGATGGGGTCGGTGACGACGGTGTCGTTGTGCACCGCTACGAGGTCCTCGAATCCGCCCGAGCGAAGGGCCTGGATGGTGCCCTCGAGCTGCCAGGGCGTCGTGTTGGCCGAGAGGAACGGCATGTGCCAGGAGATGTTGTCCTTGAGGATCGTGGAGGCCTGCCGGTCGAGCGCTTCGGGCAGGCCGGCCATCGTCATCAGCCGGCCGATGTCGTCGAGCACCGTCTCCGGCCGCGTCTTGAGCACCGCGACCTTGCCGCGGCCGGCGAGCGCCGCGTTCCCGGCCGGGTCGGTCTCTGTCTTTCGTGCGGGCATCGGACTCCCTTGCGTCAGGTGGAGTAGAGAACGACGACGACGACGACCGCCCAGAGGCCGAGGTCGATCGCCAGGGCGGGGTCGCCGAGGAGGACCTCCTCGGGGTTGCCGCCCGCGTGCCGCGAATGCATGAGGAACAGGTAGCGCAACAGGCCGTAGGCGACGAAGGGGATCGTGAGCATGAGGTACGGGCTCGTCTCCGCCGACTGGCTCAGGAACGTGTAGATGGCGTACACGGCCAGCGTCGCCGCGGTCACGATGGAGATGACCTGGTCGAGGAACTCCGGCGTGTACTGGCGCAGGACCGGGCGATGCTCGAGGGCGTGCGGATCGGCGAGCAGCTCGTGCCTACGCTTGACGAGGGCGAGGAAGAGCGCCAGGAGGGCGGCGCAGGTGAGCAGCCAGGGCGAGACGGCCACCCCGATCACCACGGCGCCGGCGGCCACGCGCAGGACGAACCCCGTAGCGATCGCCATGACGTCGAGCAGCACCAGCTTCTTGAGCACGAAGGTGTACGCGCCCTGCAGCAGGATGTAGCCGAGCGCGACCAGACCGAGCGCGGGGTCGACGAGGGCCGATCCGGCGAGCCCGACCCCGAGCAGGACCGTAGCGGCGGCGACGGCGACCGTGGGATCGAGCTGGCCGGCCGCCAGCGGGCGCAGGCGGCGACGGTGATGGAGGCGGTCGCGCCCGCGGTCGTGGAGGTCGTTGACGATGTACACGCCGCCGGAGATCAGGCAGAAGAGGAAGAAGGCGAGCACCACCTCGACGACGTCTGCCCTCCGGCTGAGATTCAGCGAGAAGAGGAGCGGGGCGAAGATGACGAGGTTCTTGGTCCACTGGCGCGGGCGCGTCTCGACGAGGATGGCGCGCGCCGCCGAGATGCGCGGGGCGGCGGCGTCCGGATCCGTCGTCGTGAGAGCCGGGTCCGTCGTCGCGGCGGCCGCGCCCGCCGCAGGCCCGGCGGCCTTGAGCGGCACGTCGATACCCGAATCGCTAGTCATGCTGGGTCGCCTCCACGCCGGGCGCGAACACGGCGCGCTGCGCGCGCAGCCGCGCGACGCGGCGGCGGTGGAGCAGGTACACGACAAGGCCGAGGCCGGCGGCGAACCAGAGGGTGCACAGGCGCACGATCAGGACGGCGGCCACCGAGACGTCGCGGGCCACGCCGAAGACGACGAGCAGCGCGGTCATGCCGATCTCCGTCACTCCCAGGCCGCCGGGCAGCAGCGACAAGGCGCCGCCGAGCGTGGAGAGCGCGTAGATGAAGGTGACCGCGTAGAGCGTGAGGGTCGTCGAGCCGAGCCCGCCGAGCACCACGTACAGCGCGGCGCACTCGGAGAACCAGGCCGCCACGCCCAGCACGGTGCCGAACAGCAGCGGCCGTCCGCGCAGCAGGATGGCGAAGACGCGGCCGGCCTCCTGCGCCGCGGCCGCCGACGCCTCGCTGCCGCGCGCGAACCGCTTGCGGAACACCGTCGAGGCGAAGCCGGCGACCCAAGGCGAGAAGGCGAGGACGACGACGATCGCGACGGTCAGGCCGATGGCGGCCAGAGACGCGCCCCGCGCGACCGAGTAGCGCAAGGTCCCGGCGGCGACGAGGATGCACACCGCGAGCACGTCGCTCACGCGGTCGGC
>CAIWHY010000328.1 GCA_903912585.1 uncultured Thermoleophilia bacterium
GCCGATCTGGCTGGCGAGCAGGTTGCTGGCTTCGTTGGCACGCACCTGCAGCACGGCGCGGCGCGGGTGGGCGCTTTCGGCGCCGGCGAGGCGCGCGCTGAAGTCGCGCGGCACAGTGAGCGACATGTAGTAACGGCCGCTCTGGAGGCCTTGGGCGGCCTCCTGGGCGGAGACGATCTCCCAGTCGAACGACTCGCTCTTCTTGAGCTCCTTCGTGAGGTCTGCTCCCGCGTGCAGCATCGTGCCGGCGGCGAGCGCCGGCCGGTCCTCGACGACCAGCGCCACGGGCAGCTTGTCGAGGCGCTGGTAGGGGTCCCAGAACGCCCAGAGATAGAGCACGCCGTACAGCAGCGGCACGAGACAGACCACCCCGACGGCGAGACGGAACGGTCTCGCCGAGACGAGGCGCTTCAGCTCGAGCAGCGAGATCTCAAACGAGCGCATTGGTGAGGACCTCCTCGCGGACGATGGGGGCGCCGTCCGCGTCGAGCGCCAGCCTGTGGTCGGCGGCCGCGGCGAGCGCGGGGTCGAGCGCGCCGGCGATGACGGTCGTGCCGCGGTGTGTGAGGCGCCGCAGAGCCTCGAACACGACCTGGGTCTCGTCCGGCGTCGTGTCCTCGTCGAGTTCGTCGACGATCACGACGGGCGGTCTCGAGATCGCGCCCAGCGCCACGCCGAGCAGCAGCCGGTCGGGCGCGCTCAGGTCGCGCACCTTGCGGTGCGGTTCGAGCTCAAGGCCAAGTGGCTCGAGCACGCGTCCGACGTGTGCGCCCCGCCAGTGCTTTCCGTGCAGGGCGAGCTCAGCCATCACCTGATCACCGACGCCGAGCGTGTCGTCCAGGTCGTTGACCCCGCGGAACTCGCCGAGGCCGACACTGTGGCGGACGGCGCCGGCGTGGCGGCCAACGTCGAGCCCCGCGACGGTGAGGGTGCCCTGGCTCGCCTGCATGCGCGCGGCCAGAGTGAGGAGAAGTGCCGTCTTGCCGGAGCCGGCTGGCCCGGTGACGACCGCCAGGCTTCCGCCCGGTACGTCCCAGTCGATGTCCCGGTACACCCAGCCGGCGCGCGTGCGCAGCCCCAGGCCGCGCGCGCTTATCGATCCCTTCATGTCCTCCACAGAAGCCTCCCGCGCCTACTGAACTGACTGGTCAGTATAGTATCACGGCGACGGGCATCGCGCACCCTGGACCGCCGGTCGGCCGCACCGTCGGCTGCGGCGGAGCCAGTCCGAGGCGGGACTTTGATAGGCTCGCGCCGTGAGCGATCCGGAGGACAGACGTGCGCTTCGGGAGCCGGCCGCCGACCTCGTGCTGCCGGGCCAGCTGGTCACCTTGCGCCGCACTTCCGGCGCCGATGTCCCGGCGCTCCTGCGCATCCTGCGGGAGCCGGAAGTGGCGGCGTGGTGGCGGCGCGACGAGTGGGAGCGGCTGGACGAGACGGACGCCGTGACCTTCTCGGTGCTCCGGGAGGGCGCCGTCGTCGGCTGCATCCAGTACGGCGAGGAGACGGATCGGGACTACTGGTCGGCCGCCGTCGACATCTTCGTGTCGGCGGCCGCCCAGGGCGTCGGCGTCGGGCCGGACGCCATGCGTACGCTCATCGCCTGGCTCATCGACGCGCGCGCTCACCACCGCATCACCGTCGACCCGGCGGCGGCCAACGCGCGCGCCATCTACGTCTACGAGAAGCTTGGCTTCCGCCCGGTCGGCGTGCTGCGCCGCTACGAACGCGTGACCCACGGCGAGTGGCGCGACGCGCTGCTCATGGAGTTGCTCGCCGAGGAGTTCGTGCGATGAGCGCTGCCGTCTACCCCAAGATCGAGCTGCACGTGCACCTCGAGGCCACGGTGCGGCCGGCGCGCCTGCTCGAGATCGCGCGCCGCAACGACGTGCGCCTGCCCGCGAGGACGGAGGCCGGGCTCGCCAGGTTCTGCCGGCCGCGGGACTTCGACGACTTCATCCGCGTCTGGATCAAGACGACCAAGGCGTTGCGCCACGAACGCGACTTCCACCAGGTCGTGATGGACTACGCCGCCGACCTCAAGGCCCAGGGCTGCAGCTACGCCGAGGCTCTGTTCTCGCCCTCCGAACCGATGGTGCGGGGAACGCCGTGGCAGGAGTCGTTCGAGGGCTACTGCGGCGGCGCCGACGAGGCGCGCGAGGTCCACGGCGTCGACATCCGTTTCACGCCGGACATCACGCGCGACTTCCCCGTGGAGATCGCCGAGCAGCTCGTCGGCTGGGCCGTGAAGTACCGCGAGCGCGGCGTCGTCGGCGTCAGCCTGGGCGGGAGCGAGCACCGGTTCCCGCCTGAGCTGTTCGCGCGGCCGTTCGCGAGCGCCCGCGAGGGCGGCCTCAAGTCGGCGCCGCACGCCGGCGAGGTCGCCGGGCCGGCCTCGGTGCGCGCGGCGCTCGACGTGCTGCACGCCGACCGCCTTCGGCACGGCGTGCGCGCCGTCGAGGATCCCGCGCTCCTCGCCGAGATCGCGGCGCGCGGCATCGTGTGCGACGTGACCCCGCGCAGCAACGTCCTCCTCGGCGTCGCGCCCTCGCTCGAGGAGCACCCGTTGCCGCGCATGCTGGCGGCCGGCGTGAAGTGCTCCATCTCTACCGACGACCCGGTGCTCATGGGCACCGATCTCACGCGCGAGTGCGCGGCCGCCCTGGACCTCGGGCACACGCCGCTCGACATGTACGAGCACGCGCTCTCGGGTGCGTTCTGCGAAGCCGCGACCAGGGAGCGTCTCGCGAGCGCCGCCGCGGCCTTCGACTGGGACTCGGCCGGGATGGGAACGTAGGCACCACCAAGCCCGCTACCGCGGAGGCCAGGCTGCGCCACGCTCGCGCCACTCAGATCGTCATCGTCGCCGCAGTGCTGATCGGCGCGGCGGGCTTCTTCCTGCCCGTCGAGGTCCTCGAGGTCGTCGGGCTGCCCGTCATCGTGGCCGGAGCGTACTACGGCGGCCTGCGCGGCGGCCTGCTCACGGCGTTGTGGCTCATGTTCGTCGCCTCGCTCGCCTTCTTCGTGTTCGGCCGCAGCGGCGTTGACGATTACATCAGTGCCCTGGTCGGCTTCATCGTCGTGGGCGGCGTGCTCGGCGCCGGGGTCGAGCAGCTCAAGCGCGAGCGCCTGCATCTGCGCGAAGCCGTCGAGGGCGCGGAGCGCACCAGGACGCAGCTCCTGGCGAGCCAGCGGCGCTACCGGCTGCTCTTCGAGGTGAGCAACGACGCCGTCTACCTCCACGGGCTGGACGGCGCCGGCGAGCCCACGCTCTTCGTCGCCGTCAACGACGCCGCATGCGCGGTGTTCGGCTACACGCGCGAGGAGCTGCGCGGCCTCACGCCGCGCGCCGTCGACGCCTCGCCGGAGCCCGGACAGTTGCGGCACACCATGCAGAGATTGCTCGCCGAGGAGCGCATCGTCTACGAGTCGGTGCGGCGCGGCCGCGATGGAGGGGCCGTGCCGGTCGAGATCAGCTCGAGCCTCAGCGATGTCGACGGCGAGCTGCTCGTTCTCTCCATCTCTCGCGATATCACGGGACGCAAGGAGACCGAGCGGCGGCTGGAGCGGCTCACGCTCCACGACGACCTCACGGGCCTCCTCAACCGTCGCGGTTTCTACGTGATGATGCCGGAGCACGCCAAGCGCGCCAAGCGCGCCGGAGCCAGCGTCTTGCTGCTCTACTGCGACATCGACGATTTCAAGCAGGTCAACGACAGCCTCGGGCACCAGCGTGGCGACGAGGTGCTGGCGGTCGTCGCCGACGTCCTGCGCCTGACGTTCCGGGAGACCGACCTCATCGCCCGGATCGGCGGGGACGAGTTCTGCGTCGTGGCGTCCGGCGAACCCGACGGCGACCCGACCGTCCTCGAGGGGCGCCTGGACGCAGCGGTGGCGGCGGCGGGCGCGCCGCTGGGGCTCACGCTCAGCCTCAGCCACGGCACCGTGGTCACGGATTGGCGCGGCCTCAAGGATCCCGACGAAGTGCTGACGCGCGCCGACATGCTCATGTACGAGGCCAAAAGGGCGCGCCGCGAGCTTCCGGCTGCCGGGGAGCCCGAGCGGCCGAAAGGCTTCCGCGGCCACGACCGCGAGGGCGGCGAGCCGCGCGAGCCGGCCGCCGATGGGGAAACGACGTGAACAGGGGGCAGCGATGACCGAGACCGGCGATCGCGCGACGCAACTGCACGTCGTGCTCGGGGCGGCCGGGGGGACCGGTGCCGCCGTGGTGCGCGAGCTCGTCGGACAGGGCCGGAGCGTGCGCGCCGTCACGCGCTGCGGCCAGACGGCCGTCGGGGGCGGCGCGCAGCCGCCGGCTTCGTACCAGGACGCGGCCGCCGACGTGACCGATCGCGGCCAGCTGCGGCGCGCGCTCGAGGGCGCGTCCGTCGTCTATCAGTGCGCCCAGCCTGCGTACACGCGCTGGCCCCAGGAGTTCCCGGCCATGAATCGCGCGGTCATGGAGGCCGCGGCGGCGGCCGGCGCCAAGCTCGTCTTCGCCGACAACCTCTACATGTATCCGCCGGGCTCGGGCCCCATGACCGAGGAGACGCCGGAGGCGGCCACGACGAAGAAGGGACGCGTGCGCGCCGCCATGGCCGAAGAGCTGCTGGCGGCGCATCGCGACGGCAAGCTCCGCGTCGCGATCGGCCGCTCGTCCGACTACTTCGGGCCCGGCGGCGTCACCTCGGCGCTCGGCGAGCGCTTCTTCAGGGCCATCCTCGCCGGCAAGAAGACCCAATGGTTCGCCGATCTCGACCAGCCGCACACGGTGAACTATCTGCCCGACATGGCGCGTGCGCTGATCGTGCTCGGCACCCGGCCGGAGGCCGACGGCCGGGTATGGCACACGCCGGCGGCGCCGGCGCTGACGGGCCGCCGGTACATCGCGCTCGCGGCCCGCGCCGCCGGCTCGCGGGCCAGGCCGGCGGTGCTGGGTCTGGGCACCGTGCGCGCGCTCGGACTCTTCGTGCCGGTCCTGCGCGAGTTCCCGGAGCTGTGGTACGAGTGGAGCCGCCCCTTCGTGATGGACAGCTCGCGCTTCGAGGAGGCTTTCGGGCCGTTCGCGGCGACGCCGGTCGAGAAGGCATTCGCCGAGACCGTCGCCTGGTTCAGGCGGCGCGTGTAGCCCCGGCTCTCACGGGGTAGGCTTGTAAGCGGAATCCAGACCTGCTAGGGTGGATTTCGACGTATGGGGAGCCGGTTCTCCCGCTCAGGCGCTTGTCGCCGAGCATTCCTCCCCTCATCAGACTCCAGACTCTGTGACTACCGGGCAGTGTTCTGAACGAAAGGAACACCCGTCCATAGTCAGTCTGGCCGCCCGCAGGGCGACCTCCCGCACGACGCAACCCTACGCACGTCGCCTCCTTCCGGCGGTCCTTCGCGACCCCGGAACGCCGGCGATGAGCCGTCGCCAGCGGACTCATCGAGGAAGAGAGCACCAGTGAACCCAGTCGGAGATGCCACCATGGAACGCAACGAGCAGTCGCAGGGCCACGAGCAGTCGCAGAGCGGCACGC
>CAIWHY010000329.1 GCA_903912585.1 uncultured Thermoleophilia bacterium
ACGACGCTCTTCCGATCTCGCCGCGAGCGTGCGCGCCGTCGCGGCGCTGCCCGACCCCGTCGGGCAGCTTGTCGACGGCTGGCGCCTCGAGAGCGGCGTGGAGCTACGCAAAGTGCGCGTGCCGCTGGGCGTGATCGCCGTCATCTACGAGGCGCGTCCCAATGTCACCGTGGACGCCGCCGCGCTGTGCCTCAAAGCCGGCAATGCCGTCATCCTGCGCGGCGGCAGCGCCGCCAAGCACTCCAACCGCATCCTCGCCGAAGTCGTCCAGGGGGCGCTGCTCGGGGCCGGCCTGCCGCGCGAGGCGGTGGCGTTCCTCGGCACGGACCGCCGCGATCTCGACCAGCTTCTCCTCCAGCGGCGCTACGTGGACCTGATCGTCCCGCGCGGCGGGGAGGAGCTCAAGGAGCACCTGCTCGAGCACAGCAAGGTCCCCGTGATCTACGCCGCCGGCGGTAACTGCCACGTGTACGTGGATGCCTCCGCCGATCCCGACAAGGCGGTGCCGATCATCATCAACGCGAAGTGCCAGCGGCCCGGCGTGTGCAACGCCGCCGAGACGCTGCTCGTGCACCGCGACGCCGCCGAGGCGGTGCTGCCGCGGGCGGTCGAGGAGCTCAAGCGGCGCGGCGTCGAGCTGGTCGTCGACAAGGGGGCGGCGGATGTGCTGAAGGATTCCGCCCTCAAGCGCGCCAACAAGACGCACTACGAGACGGAGTTCCTGGCGCTGAAGCTGGCCATCCGTGTCGTCGACTCGCTGGACGAAGCGCTGGAGCACATCGCGACCTACGGCACGCGCCACTCGGAGGCCATCGTGACCGAGGACCTCGGCGCCGCGCGAAGGTTCACGGCCGAGGTCGACGCGGCCTGCGTCTACGTCAACGCCTCGACGCGCTTCAGCGACGGCGGCGAGTTCGGCCTCGGCGCCGAGATGGGCATCTCCACCCAGAAGCTGCATGCCCGGGGGCCGATCGGCCTGCAGGAGCTCACCTGCGTCAAGTACGAGCTCTGGGGCGACGGGCAGACCCGGGCCTGACGCGATGACGGCGGCGCGCATAGGGGTCATGGGCGGCACGTTCGACCCGCCGCACCTCGCTCACCTCGCGATCGCGTCCGATGCCTGTGCGCGCCTGGGGCTCGAACGCGTCCTCTTCGTCCCGGCGGCGGCGCCGCCGCACAAGGACGCCGAGGGCCACGCGGCTCCCGCCGCCAGGCTCCTGATGACCGAGCTCGCGGTCGAGCACGACATGCGCTTCGTCGCCTCGGGCCTCGAGATCGAACGCGGCCTCGTCTACACGCGCGACACGCTGGCGGCGGTCGCGGAGCGCTTCCCGGAGCGCGAGCTGTTCTTCATCATGGGCTCCGACTCCCTCCTGCAGTTCGACTCCTGGCACGATCCCGAGGACATCCTCGCGCTCGGCGGCCTCGTGGTCGCGCCGCGCCCCGGCGACGACGCGGCCGCCGTGCGGGAGGCCGCGAGCCGGTGGGACTCCGGGCGCGTGACGCTGCTCGACTCGCCGCTGCTCGGCATCTCGTCGAGCCTCATCCGCGCGCGCGTCGCCGCCGGGCTGCCGGTGCGGTACCTGGTGCCGGAGGACGTGGAGTTCTACATCGCCGAGCACAGGCTGTACGCGGCGACGTGATCGGCCGCGAC
>CAIWHY010000330.1 GCA_903912585.1 uncultured Thermoleophilia bacterium
ACAGCGAGTGTTGGCCCCCGTCGCTAGCACCCTATACTTCCAGTGTGCCCAACGACGTCGCGGGCAGACGTCGGCGCTGCCGACAGGTGAGTGGACAAAGAGCGGCGGAAGTGGTGGCGAGGGTCAGAATTGAACTGACGACACCACGATTTTCAGTCGTGTGCTCTACCAACTGAGCTACCTCGCCACCGGGAAGACGCAGGCTCCCGGAAGAGCCGGTCCATGCTACCGGGGGAGCCTGCGGACGGTCAACCGGCCGGGTCCGACGGAGGCCGCGGCGATCCGCGTCGGCCTCCTCCCGCCGGCGCAATGCGCCGGCCTCCTCCCGCCGGCGTCAGCCCGCCGACGTGTCCAGCTCGGACAACTGCTGAATGCTCTCGGCTTCCTCGTCCGGCAGGAAGATCTTGATGAGTTCTCTCTCGCCGCCCGGCGGCAGCAGGCAGAGCACGTAGTCGCCGGGCAGGATCTCGGTGGACCCGCGCGCCACGAGGGCGCGACCGGCGCGCACGATCGCCGCAAGGAGCGCTCCCTCAGGCAGGTTGATGTCCTGCACGTACGTATGCGCGAAGGGCGAGCTGTCGCCGACCTCGAGCTCGACGAGCTCCACATTCTCGCGCTTGAGCGACAGCAGATGCACGAACTTGTGCACCGGCAGCTCGTGCAGGATCATGCGCAGCATCGAGGTCGCGGCGCACACCGTAGCCTCGACGCCGAGAAGGTCGAAGGTCGACTGGTTGAACGGGTTGTTGACGCGGGCGACCACCTTGGGCACGCCGAACTTCAGCTTCGAGATCTGCGAGATGATGATGTTGTCCTCGTCGTCGCCGGTCACGGCCACGACCATGTCGGCGCGGCCGATGCCGGCCTTCTCGAGCACCCAGATCTCGGTGCCGTCGCCGAACACGAGCGAGTCCTCGAGCTCGGGGTAGATCAGGTCGAAACGGGTCTTGCGCTGCTCGACGAGCGCGATCTCGTGGCCGAGCTGCAGGAGCTGGCGCGCCGTGTTGAGGCCGACCTTCCCGCCTCCGACGATGAGCACGAACATGGCTCAGCCCTCCTGGGACGGCGTCGGCAGCTGGCAGGTGCGGACCGCGTCGAAGAGCGAGATCCGCACGTCGCGCGTGGGGCACACCGTGCGGATGCCGACCTGCTGGAAGAGTTCCGCACGCAGCGGGTCATAGACCCTGGCGACCACGCAGCGGATGCCGTACTTCTTCTGCGCGATCTGGGCGATGACGATGTTGGTGTTGTCGCCGTCGGTGCAGGCCACGAACGCGACGGCGTCCTGGATGCCGGCGCGGCGAAGCGAATCCCAGTCCAGCGCCCTGCCGACCACGAACTCCCCGGGGAAGTCGTCGCCCAGCAGATGGAAGGCGTCTGGGCTCTCGTCGATGATGGCGACGTCGAAGCCCTGGGTCACGAGGTCACGGGCGAGCCCGGAACCCACGCGCCCGCAGCCGGCGATCACAACGTGCATTCTCCACCTCTCGTGTCTGACACAGTCAAGACTGCTCCTCGATGCCGGGCGCGCCGCCCGCCCCGCCCATGCCCTCGTCGTAGTCTCCCGTGCCGCCGGTCGGATACTCCTTGGGCACCAGGTTCAGCAGCACCTCGCACGGCGCGTGGTCGAGGACGTAGTCGACCGTGCGCCCGAAGGCGCGGTCTGCCACGCGCCGCTTGCGCGCCGTGCCGACGATGATCACCTCGGACCGCCGCCGGTCCGCCTCCTCGACGATGGCCCGGCCGGCCTGCCGCGCCGTGATCACGTGCGGCGTGAACTGGACCTTGAACGAGTCGGCGACGCGCGCCGCGGTGTCCAGCACCTTGGCGGCCTTCTCGCGCTCCGAAGTGAGGCGCGCGTCGAGCGGCAGGTTGAGCGGCACCTCGATGACGTAGAGACCATCCACCGCCGACTTCTTCTCGGTCGCCAGCTGGCAGGCGAGCACCATCATCTCGTCGCTGATGCGCGAGCCCACGATCGGCACGAGGATCTGGTCGTAGTCGATGTCCTCGCTCACCGAGGCCGGCAGCGGCTCCGTCTTCACGGTCTTGGTCAGCGAGAAGCCCTGATGGCGCCGGTAGAGGACGTACATGACGACGCCGGCGACCATCCACGAGAGGCCGACCGCGCGCCCGGTGGCGTGCGTGAGCACCACGACGACCCACACGGTGGCCGTGCCGAGGCCGCCGACCACGGCGAGCACCGGGATGCTCTTGCCCCGGAAGGGGATGTTGATGGGCGTGCGCCACGGACGCTCGTAGTCCGGCATCTTGAAGCGCAGGGCCACGACGCACACGTGCGCCACCGTGAACGAGATCATCGCGCCGAAGGCGTAGAGGTCGGCCAGCGCCGAGATGCTGCCCGGAGCCACGAGGAGTGCGGCGATCACGCCGAAAAGTGCGATCGACACGTAGGGCGTCAAGCGCTTGGGGTGGACGCGGCTGAGGATCGGCGGGAGCTGCTTGTGCCCCGACATGGAGTAGGCGAGGCGCGACGAACCGATGATGCCGGCATTGGTGCCGATGACGAGGATGGTGGCCGCGAGGATGGCGATCCAGGGCGAAAGGACGACCTTCATCCAGTCGAGCTTGGCGGGCAGGTTCTGCACGATGCCCTGCAGAGGGTCGGCCTCGTAGACGTTGCCGAGCTGGGTGCCCCAGAGCTTGGTCACCCAATGCCCGCCAGACTGGTAGATGGCCCCCGTGGCGAGCGCAGGCTTGACCACGAGGTTGTTGACGTCAGTCTTGTCGACGCGTACGAAGATCGGCTGCTTGGGATCGCTCTTGAACACGTACGGGCCGGCCTCGGCGAGCTTGCCCGGCGCGGGCACGGCCGGGACCGCGAGGGTCATCTTCGTGCTGGGGTCCACCGGCAGCACGTTGTAGTGCACCGTCATGGCCGAGAGCCCGACCATGGAGATCGCGAAGTACACGCCGAGGACCGCCGCGAGCACGTACTTGACCGCTCGCGGCACGTCCCGCCCGGGGTTGGACGACTCCTCGGCCATATTGGAGATCGTCTCGATGCCTGTGTAGGCGACGGTCCCGATCGAGATGCCGTAGATGAGCTGGTGCCAGGTCGGCGCGGTCCCCAGGTGGATCTGGCTGAGGAGGATCTTGGGTGAGAGGAAGACGAAGAGGCCGACGATGGCGAGCAGGATCTGCGTGCCGAGGTCCAGGACCGCCAGAAGGACGTTGATGCGGGCCGCTTCCTTGATGCCGACGATGTTGATGACGACGAGGAACGCGATGGTGACGATGCCGCCGATGGAGTTGTACGGCCAGACCTTGAGGATGGGCCAGAACGCGGCCAGGTAGTTGGGCACGAAGAACGCCGAGATGGCGATGGTGATGATGTAGTCGAGCATCAGCGCCCAGCCGGCGAAGAAGCTCACGAACTCGTTGAAGGTGTGGCGGGCGAAGCTGGACGAGCCGCCCGCCTCGGGGAACATCGTGGTCGCCTCGGCGTAGGAGAACGCCGTGGTCACGAAGAGGAGGCCGGTCACCATGAAGACGACCGGCGTGAGGCCCATGGCGGAGGCCGCGACCACGCCGAGAGCGTAGTAGATCGAGGAGCCGACGTTGCCGTAGGCGGTGCTGAACAGCGCGGGAACGCCGAGGACCTTGTGGAGGCTCTGTCCCTCTCTCTTCTTGCGTCGTGCCACGGGCCCTCAGTCTCCGTCTACTTGATATAGCGCCAGCGCAGCGCGGCGAGGATCACGAGGAAGATGCCGGCGATCAGCTGGATGGAGAGCGGCCATACGCCGCCCCACACGCCGCGCGCGATCAACAGGACCCCCACGCCCCCGGTGACTACGGTGATGATCCGGCGTACGGTCCACATGCTCCACAGTCCGCAAAAGGCCGGTCCGGGCACGGACCGGCCACTCGGCGCAGCCTAGCACCCGCCGCCAGCCTGGACAAGACGTCAATAAAGACGGTGTAAAGGACGGGCCAAACGGGGCAGAGCGGCGCGCCGCCGACCGGAGAGGCTGGCGCGCGCACAGGGAGGCGCGCAAGGCGCCGCGAAAAGGGGGCGCGGCGGCGGCCGTGAGGCCTCCCCGCCGCGCCCCCTCGAGGAGAGCGCGTGCTCTGCCGTCCGTCCTACTTGACGAGGAACGGGATCACGAGCAGGGCGACGATGTTGATGACCTTGATCATCGGGTTGATGGCGGGGCCGGCGGTGTCCTTGTAGGGATCGCCGACGGTGTCGCCGGTGACGGCGGCCGCATGGGCGTCAGAGCCCTTGCCGCCGTACTCGCCGTCCTCGATGAGCTTCTTGGCGTTGTCCCAGGCGCCTCCGCCCGAGGTCATGCTGATGGCCAGGAACAGGCCGGTGATGATGGAGCCCATGAGGACGCCACCGAGCACCAGGTACGCATGGTTCCAGAATACGAGGGCGATGATGATCGGCGTGAGCACCGGGATGGCTGCCGGGAGCATCATCTCTCGAATGGCGGACTTGGTGACGATGTCCACGGCCCTGCCGTACT
>CAIWHY010000331.1 GCA_903912585.1 uncultured Thermoleophilia bacterium
GCGCCACTTTGATGAAGCACGGTGCGCTCTCGTGTTGTGGCGTCCGGCAGCACTCCTTCCAAATCGGCAAGACTGCCGACAATTCGCCGACGAGACGCGCGGCCACGGCTCTGCAGGGAGGCACCAGACAAGATCGACGGTCTCCGGCGGCTCTGTCGTAGACGCCAACGCTGCCGAGTGCAGCCCAGCGCGGCCGCTGCCGATACCTGATGGCGAGGACATCGGGGCCTGTATCTGCAGGCTCCGCCTGCTGATCAGCTGCGAGGGACGATCTCGCGTCAGCGAATCGATCGCGGTCGGCAGTACGCATTGGAGGTACGGCTGTGGGTGCACGAAGCTACGTTCGAGGCCAGTCCGATTCCACATCGCGCGGGGGTCGTCGCCGGCCCGGCGCTCTGGTTCTACTCGCGCTCGGCGTCTGTCTGCTGGCTGCGGCGCTGTTTGTCGGCGCCGCCACGGCGTCCGCCCGGGTCGCCGGCACGGGCAGCGGTGGTCCCGGTGGCATCCGGGTGACTACCCCCCAGCCGGACAAGGTGCTCAACACGTTCAGCTTCCAGGGCCTCAGCCCGGCGGCCGTCGGCACCATCGACCAGACCGCCCACACCGTCGCCGTCACCGTGCCCACCGGCACCGACGTCACGGCCCTGGTGGCGACGTTCACGTTGAGCGGGCAGTTCGTTTCCGTCCCGCCCAGGAACTCCTACCCGCAGACGAGCGGGCTGACGTCCAACGACTTCAGCAGCCCCGTGACGTACACGGTGCATTCGGCCGTCGACAACTCGACCCAGGACTATGTGGTCACGGTGACGGTGGGAGCGGGGGCGGCCAGCGCCATCGCCGCGAACGGCGGCAACGCCCAGACGGCGACCGTGGGCACGGCGGTCCGCACAGCTCCGAGCGTCATCGTCAAGGACGCCAACGGCAACCCCGTCTCCGGCACGAGCGTCACCTTCGCCGTCGCCTCCGGCGGCGGCGCCATCACAGGCGCCTCGGCGACCACCGACGCCTCCGGCATCGCCACCGTGGGCAGTTGGACGCTGGGCACCGTCGCCGGCGCCAACACCCTGACGGCGACCGCAAGCGGCCTTTCCGGCTCGCCCGTGAGCTTCACGGCGACCGGCAGCGCCGGCGACGCCACGCAGGACGTGATCGAGACCGCTCCGGACAGCTCCGGCGCGCCGATCGGCGCGCGGTCGGTGGCTGTGGGCAGCAGCTTCAAGCTCTACGTCAACGCCTGCGACCAGTACGGCAACTTCATCGCCAACACTGTCGGGTTCCCCGACTGGAGCCTCACCAACGTCACCGGCGGCGTGACCGGCGGAGATGTGGTGATCACGGACGACGGTCCGGGGTCGAACTACGCCACCTTCACGGGCCACCTGAGGGGCACGTGCGTGTTCAAGATCGTCATGTTGGGCCGCTATACCGCTCACACCGGCACGATCACGGTGACCGGCGCGCCGATCACCGACCCCAAGGTGAAGGTCAACTACCCCAACGTGACCACCGTCGTCTACCAACCCAATGTCATCTACGACAACGTCCCCCGCATGACCATCATCAACCTTCAGGAGGCCGGCGGGCGCATGACCAGCGCCCGGCAGTCCGGCAAGAGTGCGAGGCGATGGATCACGATAAAGAAGGTCACCCGCAGGCCAAACGCCCGCGGCATCATCAGGTGGAAGTACAGGCTTCCCTCGAAGGGCACGTACCGTGTCCGGGCTTCCGTCCGCAAGACCGCGAAGCAGGCCGCCTACAAGACGAAGTGGATCGTGTTCAGGGCGAAGTAGCCGGCGCGAACTGAGCCGAGCGACGGGCGTGGGCCCCGGTCGGGAGAAGCCTGGCCGGGACCCACGCCGCCGACGTCATGCCTGGGGCCCCCGTCGCTCCCCCGCAGACGCGACGCCCACAAGACGGCTTGTCACGGCCCGGGATACCTCAGCACGGCCCAGCACCGGAGCCGCGCAGAACCTTGGACTTTGCAGCACTTTCGCGCACGGATGCCTAGCAGCAGTCACGCCTTCGTGGTATTGCCTAAACCTGGTGTCGCTGGTTCGATTCCAGCCGGGGGCGCCACCTTTGGCGCTAGCGGTGGCGTGGCCGAGGCGCTCGACAGAGACCGGCCGCTTCTCGACGGCAGGAGGCATGAGGCCAGCGTGCTCCCGGGTATCAACGGGGAGCGACGCGTTGGAGAGAGTGGTTCTTCCTCATGGGAAGCCGCTTTTCGACTCGACTCTGGTCCTGCAGGGAGGGGATCAATGACAGGCGATCCGTCTCGAAGCATCGGATACGTTCACGCGGCACCGGGCGCCTCGTCTGACGGGGCCGCCCCACCCGCAAGCACGGTCCTGTCAGTGGCGCCCTGCGCTACGGGAGACCTTCCAGATGTGGTCGATGCGATCGCCGGCGCCTTCCACGACGATCCGACCTGGTCGTGGGCGTTTCCGGATCCCCTGATGCGGAAGCGCTGGTGGCGGTTCTGTATCGAGAACGCGCTTCGCTATCCCTGGACGTTCAAGACCGGCGGCCTCGAGGCCGTCTCAGTGTGGATCCCCGCGGCGGGGACGGAGTTCTCCTCTGAGGACGAGGAGAAGATCCCGAGCGTTCTGGCGGAACTCGTGGGCGATAGAGTGGATGTCGTGACTGAGCTTCTTCGGCGCTTCGAGTCCGCACATCCCCAAGACGAGCCGCACTACTACCTGAGTCTCCTGGGGACGCACGAGGCGCACAGGGGACGCGGTCTTGGCATGGCGCTCCTCGAAGAGAACCTTGCGCGGATCGACATGGAGCGGATGCCGGCTTACCTCGAATCGAGCAACCCGGCCAACGATCATCGCTACGAGGCCGTGGGCTTTTTGCCTGTCGTCACCTTCCAGGCACCCGGGAACGGTCCTTCTGTGACAGGCATGTGGCGGATGCGGAGGTAGTGTCGAGCGCGGTGCGCGGGGGGGCGCTCCGTGCGTCTGAAGCGCAGTGCGCTCGTCATTGCGGTCAGAGAGTCTTCACATGCCGACACGCTGCCGACGAGATGCCCCGCGCGGCCCAACGCGGCCAGGCACCGCCTGATACCGAGCTCGCGCAGAACCCTTGACTGTGCAGCACCTTCGCGCACCGGGCGCTACCGCCAATCATGGCTTCGTGGTGTTTCCTGGACCTGGTATCGCTGGTTCGATTCCAGCCCGGGGCGCCACTCTGATGCCGCACTGGTCGCTCTCGTCTTGGAGCGTTCGGCAGCGAACTTGCCCACCTGGCCAAGACCGCCGACATCTTGCCGACGAGAAGAGGCAGCATTCGTGTGTACTGCCAGGCACGCCTCGGCACGAATCCCCAGTCCCGCCTCCCTGCGCCCCTTCGTGAGAACGCAGCTCGGCGGTAGAGTGGGCGCAAGCAGGTCCGAGGGGTTGGTCGAAGGCGGTCGCAGGAGCCAGAGGTTGGGCGGCGCGCCCGGCGACGACGATGATCGCCTGCCCCAGCTGCGGCGCGCCTGCGAAGGCCAGTGCTGGACGAAGACGGCCTGAGGCTGTCTGAACTGGAGAGGACCGGTAGAAGTGACAGAGTCGATGCGAACCGAGGCGCCCTTCGTCGAGGCGATGCGCGCGTACCGCCACGGGCACACCACTGCCTTTCACACGCCGGGCTACAAGCTCGGCGCCGGCGCGCCTGCCGACCTGATCGAGGCGCTCGGCGAGCGCTTCCTCTCGAGCGACGTCGCCATCGCCGGCGGCCTCGACGACACCCAGACATCAGGCAGTGCGCTGCGCCGCGCCGAAGCGCTGGCGGCAGACGCCTGGGGAGCCGAGCGGGCGTTCTTCACGGCCAACGGCTCGAGCAGCGGCCTGCAGGCACTGGTCATGACGCTCACCGGACTCAGCGACGAGATCATCGTGCCGCGCAACGCGCACAAGGCGCTGCTCGCCGGCTTGATCCTTTCGGGAGCGCGACCAGTCTGGGTCGAGCCGCTCATCGACGAGGTCTGGCAGATCGCCGTGAACGTGCCGCTGGAGCGCTACGCGACGGCGATCGAGGCCCATCCCCGAGCGCGCGCCGTCTTCGTCACCTCACCGAGCTACAACGGCTACTGCGCCGACCTTGCCGGACTCGCGACGCTGGCGCACGCCGCCGGCATGCCCCTCGTGGTCGATCAGGCATGGGGTGCTCACCTGAGGTTCTCGCCCGAGCTGCCGCTCGACGCCATGGCGGCAGGCGCCGACGCCGCCGTGATCAGCGTCCACAAGCAGCTCGCCGCCCTCTCGGGGGCCTCGGTCGTGCTCGCCGCCGGCGAGCGCATCGACGCCGAGCGCCTGCGCACCATGGTCACGATGCTGTGCACGACCAGCCCGCTCTCCTCGATGTACCTCTCGATCGATGCCGCCCGGCGGCAGATGGTCGAGGACGGCGAGGCGCTCTGGGGCGCAGCGCTGCGCCTCGCCGCCCTGGCCCGCGAGCGTGTGTCGGCGATCCCCGGGCTCAGCGTGCTCGACCGCGACGAGGCACTGCGGCCGGGCTCGGTCGACTTCGACCCCGTGCGCCTCACGATCTCGGGCGCAGGCCTTGGCCTCTCGGGCTACGAGCTCGAGCGTCTCCTGCGCAGCGATCACGCCATCGCCATCGAAGCCGCCGATCCCCACAACATCGTCGCCAACATCACCTTCGGCGACTCCGACGCGACCGTCGACCGTCTGGTCATCGCGCTCGAGACGATCAGTTCGCGCGCGGCAGCGAAGGGGGCGGGCGCAACGACCGTCGAGTCGCCCAAGCTGCCTCTCTT
This sequence comes from uncultured Thermoleophilia bacterium, assembly GCA_903912585.1. Taxonomy (GTDB): domain Bacteria; phylum Actinomycetota; class Thermoleophilia; order UBA2241; family UBA2241; genus CAIXSE01. Next base: position 4,769 of record CAIWHY010000331.1, read on the forward strand.
CACGGGCCTGGCTTGCAGCCCTCGAGAGGCGTTCTTCGGACCCTCCGAAGCGCTGCCGCTGCGCGCCTGCGTCGGGCGGGTCAGCGCCGAGATGGTCGTGCCCTACCCGCCCGGCATCCCCGTGCTCGGTCCCGGAGAGGAGATCTCATCTGAGACGGTGGATTACCTGATAGAAGCGGCGGCGCGAGGCGCCTACGTCCACGGTCCGCGCGACCTTTCGCTGGCGACGCTGCTCGTCGTCTCGAACGTCTAGGCGCTCCGCGACAGCCAGCGGGCGACGCTCTCCGGGCTGCGTGAGGTGATCCATGCGGCAGATCCCGACATCGTCGAAGCATCTGACGCACCAGTCTTCTCGCGGGCGCTCTGGCGATGATTAGATCGTCCGCGCTGCGGACAGAGTGCGCTGCGGACCGTCTCTTGCGAGCTGTGAGAGGCAGCCGCCATCGCCGGGCCGTTCACGCGCACTCGGTGCCAGGCGGCAAGCTCTTGGCTCCCAGTCCGCGGCCGGCAGACCATGCTCGAGGCGCAGGTCGGCCCTGCTGGCGCGCCATTCGCCAACGTCGCTCCCCAAGGAAGGGGAAGAGATCCATGCCCACAGACCAGGCCAAGACCCGTGAACTCGCGACTCGCTCCGCACTCGCTTTTGTCCCAGACAGGGCCGCTGGGGCGGGCATGCTCGCCGCGGCAGGGGCCTTGACGCCCCAGCTCAGGCGCCTGCCGCACAACCCGATCATCTCGCCCAGATGCGACAACGCCTGGGAGTCGTTCGCGACCTTCAACACGGCCGCGATCCATCTGGATGGTCGTGTGCACTTCCTCTACCGCGCCATGGGGGAACTGGGCATCTCGGTGCTTGGCTACGCTTCGAGCGCCGACGGCATCCACGTCGACGAGCGCGCGGACGAGCCGGCCTACGTACCCCGGGAGTCTTTTGAGATGACGCCGGCGCCGCCCAGGCAGCACGCGCATCCCAATCCCTATGCCCGACAGTACATGTCGGGCGGTGGCTACGGTGGTTGCGAGGACCCGCGGCTCACGCTGATCGACGACACGCTCTACATGACCTACGTGGCCTTCAACGGCTTCGCTCCGCCGCGCGTCGCCTTGACCTCGATCGCCGTGAACGACTTCCTCGCCCAGCGCTGGACGTGGCGGCGCCCCGTGCTGATCTCGCGGCCGGGGATCGTCGACAAGAACGCCGTGCTCTTCCCGGAGCGCATCGGCGGCGAGTACGTCTTCTTCCACCGGGTCTTCCCGGAGATGCTCGTCAGCCGGCGAGAGAGTCTCGAGTTCGGCGAAGACGACTACCTCAGCGGAAAGTTCTCCATCGCACCCCGTCCGGGATTCTGGGACAGCCGCAAGGTGGGTGCCGGTCCGCCGCCGATCAGGACAAAAGACGGCTGGCTGCTCATCTATCACGCCGTCGACGACCGCCACGACTCGAAGTACAAGGTCGGCGCCATGCTCCTCGACCTGGTGGAACCAAAAAGGGTGCTCCACCGCTCGCCGGCGCCCATCCTCGCGCCCGACGCGCCGGCCGAGAACGAGGGCCACAAGGCCGGCGTCGTCTATCCTTGCGGCGCCGTGGTCATGGGCGACGAGCTCATCGTCTACTACGGCGGCGCCGACAAGTTCGTCTGCGCGGCCACCTACGGGTTGTCCGAGTTCCTGGAGAAACTCGAGCAGGCAGCGGTGTCCGCATGCTGACCCTCGAGCGAAGCGCCGAGAACCCCCTTCTGCGGCCGCGCTACGAAGAGGTCTGGGAGAGCCGCGGTAGCTTCAACGCCAGCGTCGTCCGCGAAGACGGCGCGTTCCATATGGTCTACCGCGGCCAGTCGGCCGAACAGGCCCACCGCGGCGTCAGCCTCAGCCTCTCGACCGTCGGCTACGCGGCGAGCGAGGACGGCGTGCACTTCCACGATCGCCGTCAGCTCATCGTGCCCGAGCACGCCTGGGAGGCGTTCGGCTGCGAGGACCCTCGCGTCACGTATCTCGACGGCAAGTACTACATCTTCTACACGGCGCTCTCGGCGTACCCGTTCTCGCCGCCGGCCATCAAGCTGGGAGTCGCGCTCACGCGCGACTTTCAGACCATCGAGGAGAAGCACCCGGTCACCACCTTCAACTCGAAAGCCATGGCGCTCTTCCCGCGGCGCATCGACGGCAAGCTGGCGGCGGTGTTGTCTGTGCACACGGACCTGCCGCCGGCGAAGATCGCGCTGGCGCTGTTCGAGCGCGAGTCCGACCTGTGGTCGCCGGACTACTGGGAGGACTGGTACGCACATCTCGACTCGCACGTGCTGCCGTTGCTGCGCTCCTCGGCGGACCAGGTGGAGGTGGGCGCCGCGCCGGTCGAGACGGATGCCGGCTGGCTGCTCATCTACTCCGACATCCAGAACTACCTGCGCGGTGCCGGCCGCGTCTTCGGCATCCACGCCGCCCTGCTAGATCACGACGACCCCTCGCGGGTCATCGCCAGGACGCAGCAGCCGCTGTTGCAGGCGGAGGCTCCCTACGAGATGAACGGATTCGTCCCAGACGTGGCTTTTCCCTCGGGTGCCCTGGTGCGCGACGGCCGGCTCGATGTCTACTACGGTGCCGCCGACACGGGGGTCGGCTTGGCGTCCGTCGATCTCAAGCATCTGCTCCGCGAGCTGCGCGCCAAACGGTCTCGCCCTGTGTCCGCCGTGCCCGGGAAGAAAGCCCTGTTCGTCCGCTACGAAGGCAACCCGATCGTCGCCCCGCGGCCGGAGCTCGGCTGGGAGGCGAGGGGCACCTTCAACCCCGCCGCCGTGCTGCTCGACGACCAGGTCCACCTCGTCTACAGGGCGCTCGGCGAGAACGACACCTCGGTGCTCGGCTACGCGCTGAGCCGCGACGGCCTGACCGTGGACGAGCGGCCCAGCGAACCCATCTACCTGCCGCGTGAGCCGATCGAGCTGGCCGCGAACGGCGGCGGCTCCGGCTGCGAGGACCCGCGCCTGACGCTGATCGACGGTCGCCTCTACCTGCTCTACACGGCCTACAACGGGCACGACGCCCGCATCGCCCTGAGCTCGATCGCGCCGGAGGACTTCCTCGCCCGCCGCTGGGAGACCTGGGAGCGGCCGATCGCCGTCTCGGCGCCGGAGATCTGGGACAAGGACGCCTGCCTGTTCCCGCGCAAGGTGGACGGCAAGTTCGTCGTCGTCCATCGCCTCAGCGTCGGCATCTGGATCGACCTCGTGGAGGACCTGCGTGACCTCGAGCAGCACTGGCTCGGGGGCAAGGTGCTGCTCACCCCCCGGCCCGACCGCTGGGACAACCGCAAGGTCGGCGCCTGCGGCCCGCCCATCGAGACGGAGGCGGGCTGGCTCTTCCTCTATCACGGGATCACCGACCCCGGGAGCATCTACAGCGTCGGCGCCACGCTGCTCGACCTGGACGACCCGACCAAGGTCCTGGCGCGCACCGAGGGCCCGATCTTCGAACCCGAGGAGGACTACGAGAACCGCGGCGTGGTCAACAACGTGGTCTTCCCGTGCGGCACCGTGGTCAGGGACCAGAAGGTGTACGTCTACTACGGCGGCGCCGACAGGGTCGTGGGCGTCGCCGTGGCCGACCTCGGCGAGCTCGTGAGCCACGTGCGCGCATCGCCTGCGGGGGCGGGTGGATGAGAGCTGGACCGGCGCCTCGCCCGTCGTTGCCGGCGCCGCCGCGCTGCACCCAGGCGGTGATCCTCGTCGGCGGGGAGGGGAAGCGCATGCGCCCCATCACGTCGCGCACGCCGAAACCCGTGACCCCGCTCGTCGAGCGCCCGTTCATCGCCTACATCCTCGACAACCTCGTGCGCCACGGCGTCGAGCGGGCGATCTTCTCGAGCGGCTATCTTGCCGAGGCGATCGAGGCCGCGATCGGCGACGGATCGGCCTACGGCCTGCGCATCGACTACGTGCGTGAGGCGGAGCCGCTGGGCACGGCCGGCGCCATCGCCAACTGCGCCGACGTGCTGGACGACGGTCCGCTCTTCGTCTTCAACGGCGACGTCCTGAGCGACGTCGACCTGACGGCGATGGCGGCGGCGCATGCCGCTCGCCGCGCCGCCGCCACCATCTGCCTCACCGAGGTCGAGGAGCCGAGCCGGTACGGCCTCGTGCGCCTGAACGAAGACCACCTGGTCGCCGAGTTCATCGAGAAGCCGGAGACGGGGGCCGGGCGGGCCCTCATCAACGCCGGGGTCTACGTGCTTGATCGAGAGGTGCTGGACCTGGTGCCGCGCGGTGTCGAGTTCAGCATCGAGCGCGGCGTCTTTCCGCGCCTCGCCGGCGACGAAGCGCTCTACGGCTTCACCGACGCGGGGTACTGGCGCGACATCGGCACGCCGGAGAGCTACCTGCAGGCCCACTTCGACGTGCTCGCAGGCGCCGTGCGCACCGTCGTCGGCGAGCAGCTCGACGATCGCGGCCGGTTCGTGGCGCCGACCGCGGCGATCGCGCCCGAGGCGCGGCTCGTGGCGCCCGTCTACGTGGGAGATGGAGCGGTGGTCGAGGCCGGCGCGCGCGTTGGTCCGCGCTGCGTCCTGGGCGCCGGCGCCCGCGTACGTGCAGGCGCCAGGGTAAGTGAGTCGGTGATCCAGGCCGACGGCGTGATCGGGGCGCACGCCGAGGTCGAGCGGAGCGTCCTCGTGCGAGGTGCGCGGATCGGGGCTGGTGCACGTGTCACCGACGCGGTGCTCGGTGAGGCGTGCGAAGTCGGTGCCCGGGAGCGGCCGGCCGCCGGGATCCGCCTCTCCCCGGGGGAGGCGGTGACCGATGGTGCGCTCGTCCTCTAGGGGAGCTCGTTTTGGGGAGGCACGCGCTCCATCCCTTCCCGGACGGACTGTCATTCCTGCGGTCCGGCGCCTGAGAGCCGGCCGGGTCTGGGGCTCGGGGCTGCGCGCATCCACAGTCTCCGCTTGGCTACCTGGAGGTGATCGGTATGGCGCCAGATGAGTCATCTCGCGACGACCAGCGGCCGTGGGGTTTCTTCCGGGTGCTGGAAGACGAGCCCGTCCACAAGGTCAAACGCATCGTGGTACGGCCCGGCAGTCGCTTGAGCCTGCAGCGTCACCGGCGCCGGTCTGAGCACTGGCACGTGGTCTCCGGCCGGGCGATCGTCACTCGCGACGGTGAAGACCTTCCGCTTGCCGCAGGTGATTCGGTCGACATCGCCACCGGCGTCGTTCACCGGGTGGCAAACCCGGGGCCGGAGCTCCTCGCCTTCATCGAAGTGCAGCGTGGCAGCTACTTCGGCGAAGACGACATCGAGCGCCTGCAGGACGACTTCGGGCGAGCCTGAGAACGCCGCTTGGACCTCACGGGGCCCCTGCGACCAGGTGCGCGAACTTCACTACGAGGCAGCGGCCAGGGGAACAGTAGAACCGACGAAGACTGCTGTCCCGGCCGGGAGGCGCCGATAACAGGGTCAGCAGAGCGGGACGCGTGATCGTCTGGCGCGACGCAGAGCGTCGCACCTTGATCGAGGGGGATCGCATGAGGCAGTTCGCGACAGTCATCGACGCGTCGGCCGCTGGGCGGCGCCTCTACAGGCTCCTCGGCCTGGCACTCGCCCTTCTCGGCTTTGCCTTGGCGCTGCCCGCCGGCGCCTCCGCCTTGGTCTCCACCGGCGACGGCGGCTGGGCGTGGCAGAACCCGCTGACGCAGGGCGACAGTCTCAACGCGGTCACCTTCAGCGACTCCAGTCACGGCTGGGCCGTAGGCGACGGCGGCGCGATCCTCGCGACCACGGACGGCGGCGCCAGCTGGAGCGGGCAGACTGCGGGCACCGGGCTGCGGTGGCTCGCCTCGGTGACCTTCGTCAACGCCAGCGACGGCTGGGCGGTGGGCGCCGCCGGCACCATCCTCGCCACCACCGACGGCGGCGCCAGCTGGAAGGCGCAGACATCGGGTGCCACGGCCGACCTTCGCGGGGTGGCCTTCGCCAACGCCGGCGACGGCTGGGCCGTGGGCGCCGCCGGCACGATCCTCGCCACCACAAATGGCGGCGCCACCTGGAGCGCGCAGGTCTCGGGGACGACCGCGGACCTCACAGGCGTCTCCTTCCCCAACGCCGCTCACGGCTGGGCGGCAGGCACCGACTGGAGCGGGAGCACGAGCGACGGCGTGATCCTCGCCACCACCAACGGCGGCGCCAGCTGGAGCGTGCAGAGTTCGGGCACCGGGCCGCAGCAGTTCGCCTCGGTGACCTTCATCGACTCCAGCCACGGCTGGGCCGTGGGCGCCGCCGGCGCGATCCTCGCCACCACCGACGGCGGCGCCACCTGGAAGGCGCAGA
>CAIWHY010000332.1 GCA_903912585.1 uncultured Thermoleophilia bacterium
AGCGCGCAGGCCGGCCAGCTCGGGCCCGGCCGCGGTCATCACGCTCTCCCAGTAGCCAGGGCCGTGCTCCGTCACCTCGAGCTCGTCCAGGCGCGCGCCAAGTTCCCTGTCGCGCTGCTCGTTCATCGCTCCTCCTCTCCGCCGGCGGCGAGGGCGGCACGCAACCGCACCCTCGCCGCCGCCACACGCGACGCGGCAGTACCCACGGGAACGCCGAGGGCAGCTGCCGCCGCGCGGAAGTCGTAGCCGAACTGGTCGATGAGGAGCACCGCGACGCGCTGGTCGGGCGGCAGCTCCGCGAGCGCGCGACTCAGGCGCTCGCGGGCATCGAGGCCGTCGGCCGGGTCCGCCACAGGTACCGGGCGCTCCGGCAACTTGTCGGACGCCGTCGCGTCCTCCGGCCGCTCGCGGCGGAGCATGTCCAGGCAGGTCGTCGTGGCGATGCGGCACAGCCAGGCACCGAGCGGCGCCTCTCCGCGAAACGACGACAGACCGCGCAGCGTCTTGATCGCGACCTCCTGCAACGCGTCGTCCATGAGCTGCCGGTCGCCGAGCAGGCGATCGGCGACCACGCGCAACCGGCGATCGTAGTGGCGCAGGATCGCCTCGAAGGCCAGTGCGTCGCCGCGGCGCGCCGCTGCGACGACCTCCGGAGCGATCTCGCCGCTCGCGCCACTGGGCTGACTGAGGCCAGAAATCCCGGACGGCATCACGGATCCCGCCGGCGTTGCATCCGCAGACATCGATCCGTCCACCGCCAGCAGCGCCATGCTCCCTCCTCGGCTTCGAGCACGAACATGCGCCTCATAAAGGAAGGACGCGAACGGCGCGCATTCTTATCGGTCCGCGGCAAGACGGCCCCCGTGCACGGGCGCCCGGGGCCGGGCGCGGCCGCATCGTAGCATGCAGCCAGCCCCGCTCCGCCGGTCGGGCGCCCGGCCGCGGCGCCGCTCGCCCTGCTACGTTCTCAACGATGCGGGTAGTGTTGCAGTCATGACCGGCGAGTGGCGCATCGAGCACGACAGCATGGGCGAGGTCCGCGTGCCCGCGGAGCACTACTGGGGCGCGCAGACGCAGCGCGCCGTGGAGCACTTCCCGATCGGCGTGGACCGCTTCCGCTGGGGCCGCCCGGTGATCCGCGCGCTCGGCGTGCTCAAGCTCGCGGCGGCGCGCGCCAACGCGGAGCTCGGCCAGCTGCCGCAGGACAAGGCCGAGCTCATCGCCCGCGCCGCACAGGAGGTCATCGACGGCGTGCTCGACGCGGAGTTCCCGCTCGTCGTCTTCCAGACCGGCTCGGGCACGCAGAGCAACATGAACGCCAACGAGGTCATCGCCAACCGCGCCGACGAGCTCGCGGGGACCGGGCGGGGAGCCGGGCGCCCGGTCCACCCCAACGACGACGTCAACCGCGGGCAGTCCAGCAACGACACGTTCCCGACAGCTATGCACATCGCCGCCGCCGAACAGCTCGAGGACGTGCTCGTGCCGGCAAACGAAGAGCTGCGCGACACGCTCGCCGGCAAGGCCGAGGAGTACGCCGGCGTCGTGATGGTCGGCCGCACGCACCTGCAGGACGCCACGCCGATCACGCTCGGACAGGTCATCTCCGGGTGGGTGGCGCAGCTCGACCAGGCGCTGGCCGGCGTGCGCGCGAGCCTGCCGGCGCTGCTCGAGCTCGCGCTCGGCGGCACCGCCGTCGGCACCGGCCTCAACACCGACGCGCGCTTCGCCGGGGCCGCCGCGCGGCAGATCGGCGCGCTCACCGGCAAGCCGTTCCGCCCGGCCGCCAACTTCTTCGCGGCGCTCTCGGCGCACGACGCCATCGTCAACGCCAGCGCCGCGCTCCGCACTCTCGCCGGAGACCTCATGAAGATCGCCAACGACGTGCGCCTCTACGCCTCCGGCCCCCGCGACGGCATCGGCGAGCTGTGCATTCCCGCGAACGAGCCGGGCTCGTCGATCATGCCCGGCAAGGTCAACCCCACGCAGGCGGAGGCGCTCACACAGGTCGCAGTGCAGGTCTTCGGCAACGACGCCGCGGTGGCGTTCGCGGGCTCGCAGGGCACCTTCCAACTCAATGTCTACAAGCCCGTGATGCTGCACAACCTGCTGGAGTCGGCCGGGCTGCTGGCGGAGGCCGCGCGCGCCTTCGACCGCTTCTGCGCGCGCGGCCTCGAGCCGGACCTCGACGTCATCGCCCGGCATCTCGGCGATTCGCTGATGCTCGTGACGGCGCTCAACCCGCACATCGGCTACGACAAGGCGGCGGCGATCGCGCAGAAGGCGCACCGCGAGGGGCTCACCCTCAGGGATGCGGCGCTGGGCCTCGGCTACGTCACGGCCGAGCAGTTCGACGCCTGGGTGCGACCGGCGGACATGACCCACCCGTTGGGCGCGTGAGCAAGAAGACGCGAGCGGACGGGAGCGGC
>CAIWHY010000333.1 GCA_903912585.1 uncultured Thermoleophilia bacterium
GCCGCCCCGCGCCCGGCCGCGGCCGGCCCCCTCACCCGCCCGCGGCCCGTCCCGGCCGGGAGCCCGTGCCTCGCCGCGGGTGAAGGTCCGTGCCTCGCCGCGGGTGAGGATCCGCTCCTTGACCCTCATGCCCCCTCCTTCCCGTATCATGGCGGCATGGACGAGCCCGGGGGCATCACGCAGAACTTCCTTCGGCACGGGGTCGTGGAGCTCACCTTCGGAGAACCCGACCCGGAACTGCTGCCGGTAGAGCTGGTGCGCCGCGCCGCGGAGGCCGCGCTGGCGCGCTCCGCCGCTGCCCTCGCCTACGGGCAGCTCGAGGGGCCGCCGGGGCTGCGCCACGCGCTGGCGCGCCGCATCACGGCGCGGGAGCACGTGGCGGCGACGGCGGCCGATGTGTTCGTCACCGGCGGCAACTCGCAGGCGCTGGAGCAGGTGATGACGGTGTTCACCGTTCCCGGCGACGTCGTGCTCGTGGAGTCACCCACGTACAACCTCGCCCTGGGGATCGTCCGCGACCACCCGGTGGACATCGCCGCAGTGCCGCTCGACGCCGAGGGACTCGACGTCGCCGCGCTCGAGGCCACTCTGGGCAAGCTCGCGGCAGAGGGCCGGCGCGCGCGCCTGCTCTACACCATCCCGACCTATCACAACCCCACCGGAGTCTGCCTCAGCGAGGCGCGGCGGGCGCATTTGCTCGAGCTCGCGCGGCGGCACGACCTCATCGTGGTCGAGGATGACGTGTATCGCGAGCTCGTGTACGAGGGCGCCGCGCCCGCTTCGCTCTGGGCCCTCGACCGCGAGGCACCCGTGATCCGCCTGGGCTCGTTCTCCAAGACGCTGGCGCCCGGCCTGCGCGTGGGGTGGGCGAACGCCCGGGCGGACCTCCTGGGGAGGCTGGCGGGCATGGGCATGGTGGAGAGCGGCGGCGGCGTGAGCTACTTCGCCGCGCACGTGGTCGAGCAGGTGCTGGCGGCGTCCGGCTACGACGAGCACGTCGCACGGCTGCGCGAGGTCTACGCGCGGCGGCGGGACGCGCTCTCGGCCGCGCTGCGCGAGCACCTGCCCGCCGGGTGCCGCTTCGCCCTCCCGGCGGGCGGCTTCTTCGTCTGGCTCGAACTGCCGCAGGGGTCAGACGCCTCCGCGCTCCTGCCGGTGGCGGAGGCGCACGGCGTCTCGTTCGCGCCCGGCACCCGCTTCTGCCTCGAGGGCGGCGAGCGCCTGCTCCGGCTCGCCTTCAGCCTGTACTCCGAGGACACCTTGCGGGAAGGCGCCCGGCGCCTTGCGGCGGCGATCGCCGCTACGCCCGCCTGACCGCGGCGCGACGGCCTCCGGCGCCGGAACGCGGCGCGTCTCGCCGCCGCGCCGGAACGCGGCGCCGCCTCAGACCTTGGGGTCGGGGGACCTGCCGCCGCGCCCGGCGCCGCCGGCGCGCTTGCGCCCTTCGCGGTGCGGGAGGTGCAGGTGGGGCTTGCCGCCGATGAGGTCCCACACGGCGTACTTGCGCGCCTGCCAGCGCGCGAGGTCCTCTTCGCGCTGGCAGGCGCGCTCGAGCTTGGTGGGGACATTGCGATAGCGGAAGTGCGCCCACGGCGACCCCGGCCGCGCCAGGCGCAGGGCGCCGATCACGGCCAGGGGCAGCACGAAGATGCCGATGGTCCCCATGAACGGCTTGCCTTTGAGGTAGCTCACGATCACGAACGCGGCAGCGCTGAGGATCAGGGCGAAGGCGGTCCAGCGCGACAGCGTGATGAAGTCGCCCACCTCGAGGATGCTCGTCGGCAGCAGGCCGGTGAGCAGCAGCGTCATGAAGGTCCCGCCGAGGATGATCGCGTCGATGGACTGCCGGCCCTCCCCCGTCCAGTACACGTCCTCGAGGTGCAGGATGAGCGCGAACTCGTCCAGCGTCAGCGCAGCCCCGGCCCCGAACGCGAAGGCGAGGAACTCGAGCAGCGGGCTGCCGGGCTGCATCGCGAACTCGAGGATGCCGAACACGATCATCCCGATGATGCCGAACACCGAGTGGTGCACGTGCAGCCCGCCCGGCGTCACGATGCTGCCGCTGCGCCGGCCGTCGTGCTCGCCGGCGCGCGCCCGGCGCGTGATGAGGCGCGCCGCGACGAAACAGAGGATGAAGCCGAGCAGCAGGAAGACCAGCGCGCGTTTGGGCTCCACGAGCAAATGCCCCGGGACTGTGGCGAAGTAGGTCGTCATCGTCCCTCCATTATCGGCCTCCAGGGCGGGCGCGCACCACCCTGATCGGCGCGTGACGACGAAGACGCGTCACGGCGCGGAGACCGTCGAGCGCGAGGCCCCGGCGGGCGCCGTCCAGCGCAGCAACCCGGCCGGCGCCGTCAGGGTGACGGGCTCGCCGAGCCGGAAGAGCTGGGGCTCGGCGTCGCCGAAGGCAGCCCATGGGGCGCCCACTGCTTCTTGATGACGGCGTAGACGGCCTTCGCCAGGCGGTCCTGCCCGGCGACCGTGAAGTGCACGCCGTCCGGGCCGCGCCACTGGGGGTCGAAGGCGCCGCCGGGCGTCGTGAACAGCGGCCAGACGTCGACGTACTGAACGCCCGGGTGCTTGGCCGCCTGCTCCTGGATGAGGGTGTTGATGAGCTTCATGCGCGAGTTGCGCCAGCTCTCCTTCATGATCGGCATGCCGACCCAGTAGACGCGCCGGGCGCCGCCGTCGAGCATGGCCTGCATCATCTTGCCGACGCGCTTGCCGTACCTGGTCTTCCACGCCGAGGTGCCGTACGCGGTCCAGCCGCTGCCCGTGCTCGAGATCGACTGCGTGTCGTTGGTGCCCATCATGATGGCCACGGCGGCGGGCTTGGCGGTGGCCATCACCGATTCCATCTTCCTGCCCCAGTCGAAGAAGTCCCAGCGGGCGATGCCGGACGACTCCTTGTAGTAGAGGATGGGCTTGAACACCTTCGCCTTGTCGAGCAGCGGGCCCAGGCCCCAGCCAAGCTCGCCGCCCATCGAGTCGCCGCCGACCCACACGCGCACGGGGTCCGCTGTCGTGGCGACCCAGATCTTGGGCGGAGGAGTCGTGGGCTTGGGCGTCGCCGCCAGGCTGCTGCCGGAGCCGGACCTGCCGGAGCCGCCGGCCTTGTGGCCGCGGTTCATCGCCAGCGCGACGACGACGGCGACGATCACGACGATCACGACGACGAGCAGCAGGAGACGGCGCCGGGCCTGCCGGCGGCGGCGGCGCGGGTCGCGCCTCGGTCCGTATGAAGAGGTTCCGAAATCCATGGTCTCAGGCAGCTCCCCACGAGTGTACAGGAAGCTCCCGGGCGGCGCAGGCCCGCGAGCGGCGGCCCGCCGCGACGACCGCCTGCATTGCGCCACGATGGTCGTGCGATACAGTGGCGCCATGGTCACGCCCGCATCGCCGACGGTTCAGGAGCCGCAACGCGTCGAGGAGGCGCCGGACAAGCACCCGCGCTTCGCCGACAGCTACGGCCTCGTCCTCGTCCTGCTGATCCTCAGCTTCTTCGCCTCCGCCGTCGCCGGCGACAGCCACTACGGCCGGCTCTCGACGCTCGTCCTGCTGGCCGCGACGACGTGGCTCGCTCTTCGCGCCTCCCAGGTGGAGCGCCGCCTCCTGCGCTGGGCCGAGACCCTGATCCCGCTGGCCACCCTCGCGGCGATCGTCGCCAGCGTACTCGGGAGCAACGACACGGCGAAGATCGTGACCGCGTCGCTCACCGGACTGCTCGTCCTCGTCGCGCCGGCGGCGATCATCAAGCGCGTCGCCGCGCACCCGGTCATCAACCTCAACACCTTCTACGGCGCCGTGTGCGTGTACCTGCTCATCGCCATGTTCTTTGCCAGCTCCTACGCCGTCATCGGTGCGGCCAGCGGCCAGGGCTACTTCGCGCAGATCCAGCCGCCCGCAAAGGCGAGCTCCGTCGACTACCTCTACTTCAGTCTCACGACGATCACCACCGTCGGCTACGGGGACCTCACCGCGCGCGGCGACGTCGGCCGGATGACGGCGGTGCTGGAAGCGATCCTCGGCCAGCTCTACCTGATCACGGTGGTGGCGCTCGTGGTGCAGAACCTCGGCCTGGCGCGCAAGCGCAAGCTGCTCGAGGACGAGGAGCGCGGGCCGCCGGAGGCGTGACGCGTCAGTCGCCGGCGGCGGAGTCCTGCGCGGCGGCCCTCACCCTGGCGGTCTCGGCGGTCTCGTCGATCTGCTCCACCTCGCGGTCCAGGAGACGCTCGCGCGCCGCCTGCCACAGGAACAGCGCCAGCGCGGCGATGACGGCGGCGGAGGCCAGTCCCGGCGCCAGCAGGTCGCTCACCCCGTCCCACGTCAGCGCCTGCCCCAGGAAGATCACGGCGATGGCCACCACCACGACCCCGGCCAGCAGCTCCTTGAGCTGCCCGAGGTTGGTGATGCGCAGCCAGCCGGGCATCGGCACGCGGTCATCGACGAAGAGGCTGTACAGACCGAGCGCGAGCACGTACAGCACGGTGGCGAGCAGCGCGTAGTCGGCCTGTTTGATCAGCTTGCCGATGGTCTCGTTCTGCGTCAGATCCCCGCCCACGGCGTGGAGGATCGTGATGACGGTCACGATGATGGTGGACACCATGACCGTGATGAAGGCCAGGAACAGGCTGATGGTCGCCAGGAGCACGAAGAACCGGCTGGAGGCGACCATCCGTGCGATGAGCACCGACGGCTTGCGGCGCCCCCCTGAGGGCTCGGGACTCACGTCACGCCCGGCGCAGCGCCAGGCCCTGGACGAGCATGGAGATGCCGAACAGGATGGCGTCGAGGCCCACGAGCACCATGAGGATGGCGATGGTCGGGCCGGGCCATGCGACAACGATGATGCCGACGACGGCGAGCAGCGCGCCGAACCCGGCCGCCACGCCCCAGCCCTGGCTGCGGTCGACGAACGCCGCGATCGCCATGATCGCGCCCCAGAGGATGAACGAGAGGCCGACGACGACGGCCACCGTCTTCACGCTCTGCTCGGGGATGAAGATGAGCGCCAGGCCGGCGACGAGGAACAGGACGCCGGCGATGATGCGGCCGGTCTTCCTCTCGGCGCCGGCCGCGTTGACGAACTGCATGAGGCCGGCGAAGGCGAGGAACAGGCCGGCGAAGACGGAGACCAAGTGCACGCTCGCCCAGATGTTGGCCAGCACGACGATGCCGAAGATGATGGCCACGACGCCGAGCGCGGCCATCAGGCCCCAATAGCGGTGCGCGGCCGCGCGGCCGTCCACCACGACGATCGTCTCGCTGTGCTGCTCGTCCATCTGTTCCTCCTCCGGCTCGCGGCGCGTGGCGCGAGCGCTTTCGCCATGACGGCCCCGGAATCTTCGCCTCGGCGGCCCCGGAATCCTCGATACCCGCGTGTCGCCGAGGCTACTCGCGAGGAGCGGCGCGCGCGGCGGCGGCGCGCGGCGGCGCCGAAGACAGCGGCTACTCCCCGAGGACCTTGATGATCAGCCGCTTGCTGCGGCGGCCGTCGAACTCGCAGTAGAAGACGGCCTGCCACGGCCCCAGGTCGAGGCGTCCGCCGGTCACCGGCACGATCACCTGGTGGTGCACCAGCAGGTTCTTGAGGTGCGCGTCGCCGTTGTCCTCGCCGCCGCGATGGTGGCGGTAGTCGCCGCCCTCGGGGAGCAGCTGCCGGGCCACGTCGTCGGCCGGCGGCTGCCAGGACGGCGGCGCCAGCTTGTCGAGCCACTCCAGAGCGTCGGCCTGGATCCCGGGCTCGTCGTCGTTGATCCACACGCCGGCGGTGATGTGCATCGCCGAGACCAGGGCCATGCCCTCGCTGATGCCGGACTCCTCGACGGCGGCGCGCACGTCCTCGGTGATGCGCACGAAGGCGCGGCGCTGCTCGATGCGAAAGGTCTTGTAGACGGTGTGCGACTTCATCGGTCCTCCTCGCTGGCTCGCGCGCAGCATACTCCTTGCTCATTTCTGCTCGATTTGGCATAATATCGCTCAAGAACGGCCATCGCTTGGCTTCGCTGCGGGCCGCAGGATATGACAGCATCGGCGCCGCCGGCCGGCGGCGCCGGCGAAAGGACGGCGACGGCATGACCAGGATCGCGTTCATCGGCGCCGGCAGCGTGGAGTTCACGCGCAACCTGCTCGGCGACATCCTCACCTTCCCCGAGCTCGCGGACGCGGAGATCGTGCTGCACGACATCAGCGCCGAGCGGCTCGCGACGGCAGAGGCGATGGCGCGCTGGACGGCCGCCGAGGTCGGCGCCCAGCCGTCCATCGAGGCGCACCTCGACCGCCGCAGGGCCCTCGACGGCGCCGACTTCGCCATCAACACCATCGAGGTCGGCGGCATCGCAGCGACGCGGCTCGACTTCGACGTCCCGCGCAAGTACGGCCTGCGGCAGACCATCGGCGACACCTCCGGCGTGGGCGCCGTCTTCCGGGCGCTGCGCACCATCCCGGTGATGCTCGCGATCGCCGACGACATGATGGAGCTGTGCCCGCAGGCGTGGATGCTCAACTACACCAACCCGATGGCGATGAACTGCTGGGCCTGGTACGAAGGCTCGCTGCATCAGAACGTCGTGGGGCTCTGCCACTCGATCCAGAACACCAGCCATCAGGTGGCGGAGTACGTCGGCGTGGACCCCGCCGGCGTCACGTTCCTCGGCGCCGGCGTCAACCACATGAGCTGGGTGCTCCGCCTCGAGAAGGACGGCGAGAGCCTCTACCCGGCGCTGGACGCGGCGATCGCGGCCGACCCCGAAGGGCTCGGCCGCCACGTCCGCGTGGAGATCTACAAGCGCTTCGGCTACTTCCCCAC
>CAIWHY010000334.1 GCA_903912585.1 uncultured Thermoleophilia bacterium
CGTGATCTCGAGCGACGACATCGTCCACGGGCTCTACGCCCGCGAGGACATCATCGCCGCCATCCGCGAGCGCTACGGCGCGCCCGTGATGGCGGGCTCGCAGGTCGACCGCCGGCTGCTGGCGCGCGTCGTCTTCAAGGACCTCGAGGAACTGCAGTGGCTCGAGGAGTTGCTGCACCCGCACGTGCGGGCCACGGTGGACGCCTGGGCGAAGGCGCAGCTCAAGGCGCGGCCGCGGCCGGCGCTCATCGTCGCCGAGGTGCCGCTGCTGTTCGAGACCGGCCTGAACGGCGCCTTCGACTACGTGATGCTCATCACCGCGCCGGAGGACCTGCGCCGCCGGCGCCTCACCGCCAAGCTCACCGACAGCGAGTTCGCGCGCCGGCTGGCGCAGCAGATGCCCGAGGAGGAGAAGGTCGCGCTCAGCGACTTCGTCTTCGTCAACGAGGGCGCGCGCAAGGCGCTCCGGGACTTCGCTCGGGACGTCGTGGCGAACATCCTCGCCGCCGAGGCCGCCGAGGCGGCAGCGGCGGCGGAGGCAGGCGGCGCGCACTCGCGGTGAAGCGCGCCGTCCTGATCTGCCTGGCCCTGGTCGCGGTGTTCGGCGTCGTCGTGCTCGTCCGCTGGATCGGCTCCGGGGCGGCCGGCGCCGAGGTCCCCGGCTGGGCGACGCGCGCCGCCTACCCGCTCGACTACGACGTTTCCATCCGCGCCTCCGCGCGGCGCAACCACCTCGACCCGGCGCTCGTCGCCGCCGTCATCTACGCCGAGAGCCAGTTCGATCCGCGCGCCGTCTCGGACCAGGGCGCCGTCGGCCTCATGCAGGTGCTGCCCAGCACGGCCCAACAGATCGCCCACGAGACCGGCGGCGTGCGCTTCACGAGCGCGGACCTGCAGGACCCAACGATCAACATCCGCTACGGCACGCGCTACCTGCGCACGGTGCTCGACCAGTTCGTCGGCAACGAGGTGGCAGCGGTCGCCGCCTACAACGCCGGCGCCGGCGTCGTGTCGCAGTGGGTGACGCAGGCGAGTGCCGCCGGCCATCCGCTGCGCGTCGCCGACATCCCGTACCCGGAGACGCGCGCCTACGTGCACCGCGTCATGCACCTCAGGGACGCTTACCGCAAGGCCTACGGCGATCGCCTCGGGCCGGCCTCCTGAACCCGGACCCGGCCACGTGCGCGTGGGGACGGGCGCGCGCCCGCCGCGCGGCCGCCTGCGGCGCGCGCCGACGCTCTCGCGCCCGCCTTGCGAACGTGTGTTCGTGTTGCTAGAGTCAAGGCGATGACCGACTTCCGCATCCAGGCCGACTACAGCCTCACCGGCGACCAGCCGGATGCGGTCGCGCAGCTCGTGGACGGCCTCCGGCGCGGCGACCGCTACCAGACGCTGCTCGGCGTCACCGGCTCCGGCAAGACGTTCACGATGGCCAACGTCATCGAGCAGGCGCAGAAGCCGGCGCTCATCATCGCCCACAACAAGACCCTGGCGGCGCAGCTCTGCAACGAGTTCCGCGAGTTCCTGCCGGACAACGCGGTCGAATACTTCGTGAGCTACTACGACTACTACCAGCCGGAGGCCTACGTGCCGGCGCAGGACCTCTACATCGAGAAGGACTCGTCCATCAACGACGAGATCGACCGCCTGCGCCACTCGGCCACGACGTCGCTGTTCCTGCGCCGCGACGTCGTCATCGTCGCCAGCGTCAGCTGTATCTACGGTCTGGGCTCGCCCGAGGACTACCTCGAGAAGATGGTTCTGCTCAGCGTCGGCGACAAGGTCGACCGCGACGAGATGCTGCGCAAGCTGGTGGACATCCAGTACGCGCGCAACGACTTCGAGCCCGCGCGCGGCAAGTTCCGCGTGCGCGGCGACTCCGTGGAGATCTGGCCGGCCGCGCAGGACACGGCCATCCGCGTGCAGCTGTGGGGCGACGAGGTCGAGCAGCTGGTGAGCTTCGACCCCATCGGTGGGGAGGTCCTCGAGAAGCCGGCACACGTGGCCATCTACCCGGCCACCCACTTCGTCACCGACAGCCCGGCCGTCGAGCGCGCGCTCGTGGAGATCCAGCGCGAGCTGGACGAGCGCTGCGCCTGGTTCGAGGAGCACGGCAAGGTCCTCGAGGCCCATCGCATCCGTCAGCGCACGCTCTACGACATGGAGATGCTGCGCGAGATGGGCTTCTGCAACGGCATCGAGAACTACTCGCGCATCCTGCTCGGCAAGGAGCCCGGGGCGACGCCCAACTGCCTCCTCGACTACTTCCCGGACGACTTCCTCTGCTTCATCGACGAGTCGCACATGACGCTGCCCCAGATCCGCGCCATGTCGGAGGGCGACAAGTCGCGCAAGAACATGCTGGTCGACTACGGCTTCCGCCTGCCCAGCGCCCTCGACAACCGCCCGCTGCGCATCGAGGAGTTCCTCGAGAAGGTGCCGCAGATCGTCTTCGTCAGTGCTACGCCGGCGCAGTTCGAGCTCGCCAACAGCGTCAACATCGCCGAGCAGATCATCCGGCCCACCGGCCTGGTCGACCCGGAGGTCGAGGTGCGGCCCACCGACGGGCAGATCGACGACCTCTTGAACGAGATCCGGCGCCGCGTGGACAAGGACCAGCGCGTGCTCATCACGACGCTCACCAAGCGCATGTCGGAGGACCTCACCGACTACCTGCTGGAGAACGGCTTCAAGGTGCGCTACCTGCACAGCGAGGTCGACACGCTGGAGCGCATCCAGATCGTGCGCGACCTGCGCCTGGGTGAGTTCGACGTCCTCGTGGGTATCAACCTCTTGCGGGAGGGTCTGGACCTGCCCGAGGTCACGCTGGTCGCCATCCTCGACGCCGACAAGGAAGGCTTCCTGCGCGGCCAGACGGCTCTCGTCCAGACCATCGGCCGCGCCGCTCGCCACGTCGAGGGCAGGGTGATCATGTACGCCGACCGCATGACCGCCGCCATGGAGTTTGCGATCGGCGAGACCAACCGGCGGCGCGAACGCCAGACCGCCTACAACGAGCTTCACGGCATCGAGCCGATGAGCATCGTCAAGGGTGTGAGCGACATCTCGACGATGATGAGCGACGCGGCGGCGGTGCCCACCAAGGGCCGC
The DNA here is from genome assembly GCA_903912585.1 of uncultured Thermoleophilia bacterium. Taxonomy (GTDB): domain Bacteria; phylum Actinomycetota; class Thermoleophilia; order UBA2241; family UBA2241; genus CAIXSE01. The sequence goes on from CAIWHY010000334.1 coordinate 3,112, forward strand.
CGCGCCGCGAAGTCGGTGGCCAAGAAGATGGCGATGCCGAGCGCCGACCTCGAGAAGCTGCTGGCCAGCCTCGAGGCGGAGATGTTCGAGGCCGCGGACCAGCTCAAGTTCGAGTACGCGGCCAAACTGAGGGACGAGATCAAAGAGCTCAGCAGGGAGCTCGCACAGAGAGGAAGCAAAGTTGGCTGACGCCATGCACATCCAGGCGATCGTCGCCAGGGCGCGCGAGCTCGGCGCCGACAGGGCGGCGCCGCTGCCGGCGCGCGCCGTCGTGGTGGACGAGCGCGTCAACTTCAAGTGCCGCGTGCCGCTCTGCTCTCACTACGGCGTCAATCTCATGTGCCCACCCAACGTGCCCACGCCCGCGGAGACGCGCGGCGCTCTGGCGCGCTACTCGGACACGCTCGTCGTGCAGCGCGACATCCCGCTCACGCAGGACGCCGTGGACGAGGCGCTGGCCGGGATGGGCTACGCCGAGGCCAACGCCGTCGCGGGCGGCGGTGCGGCGGCGGTCGCCGTCGCCGGCCCGCAGACCGCCGCCTTCGAGACCTCGCTCACCGACAGTCAAAACGAGTTCGCGCGCCTCATGACGGCGCTTGAGTCGGCGGCGTTCAAGATGGGCTACCGCTTCGCGACCGCGTTCGCCGGTGGCGACTGCGTGCTCTGCGACGTCTGCGTCGGCGCCGACGGCGAGGCCTGCCGCCACCCCTACGAGGCGCGACCGTCCATGGAAGCCGTCGGCATCGACGTCGTCGCGACGGCCGAGGCGGCCGGCCTGGCCATCGAGATGCCGGCCGCCGACAAGCCCTGCTGGACCGGCCTCCTGCTCATCGACTGAAAGCATGAACCACGACCTCGTCATCACCGGCGCCCGCGAGCACAACCTCAAGGACATCTCCCTGAGGCTGCCGCGCGACCGCTTCATCGTCATCACCGGGCTCTCCGGCTCGGGCAAGAGCTCGCTCGCCTTCGATACCATCTACGCCGAGGGCCAGCGCCGCTACGTCGAGTCGCTCTCGGCCTACGCGCGCCAGTTCCTCGGCCAGATGGACAAGCCGGACGTGGATAGCATCGAGGGCCTCTCGCCGGCTATCTCCATCGACCAGAAGACGACGTCGCGCAACCCGCGCTCCACCGTCGGCACGGTCACCGAGATCTACGACTACCTGCGCCTGCTCTACGCGCGCATCGGCCACCCGCACTGCCCCAACTGCGGGCGGCCCATCGCCGGGCAGAGCATCCAGCAGATCGTCGACCAGGTCTGCGAGCTGCAGCCGGACACCCGCTTCAGCGTCGTCGCCCCGGTGGTCCGCGGGCGCAAGGGCGAGTACGGCAAGCTCTTCGAGCAGTTCCGCGCCGACGGCTTCACGCGCGTCAAGGTGGACGGCGAGGTGCGCGAGCTCGAGGAGCAGATCGACCTCGACAAGAAGTACAAGCACGACGTGGCGGTCGTGGTCGACCGCCTCGTCATGAAGGACGGCCTGCGGCGGCGGCTGACGGACTCCATCGAGACCGCCGCCCAGCTCGCCGACGGGCTCGTCGAGATCGAGACCGCCGACGGCGAGACCCTCACGTTCAGCGAGAAGTTCGCCTGCGTGCACTGCGGCATCTCGTTGCCCGAGATCGAGCCGCGCGTGTTCAGCTTCAACAGCCCGCACGGCGCCTGCCCGGCCTGTCACGGCCTCGGCTTCACGCAGGAGATCGACCCGGCGCTCGTGGTGCCCGACGGCTCGCTGAGCATCGACAAGGGCGCGCTGCTGCCCTACGGCCAGCTCTCGTTCGGCTGGCTCGAGCAGGCGTTCGAGTCCATCGCCAGCCAGTTCGGCGTGGACACGGACGTGCCCTGGGACGAGATGCCGCAGGAGCAGCGCGACCTCTACCTGCTGGGCACCGGCAAGGAGCGCATCCCGCTCAGCTACCGTAACTACCAGGGGCGCATGCGGCACTACACGTCCAGCTTCCCCGGCATCCTCAAGCACCTCATGCGCCGCTACGCCGAGACCGAGTCGGAGCAGGTCCGCCAGAAGATCGAGGAGTACATGGCGGACCGGCCCTGCCCCGAGTGCCACGGCGCGCGCCTCAAGCCCACCAGCCTCGCGGTCACCGTCGGTGGGCGCAACATCTACGACTTCACGCTCATGAGCGTGCGCGAGTCGCTCGCCTTCCTGCGCGCCGTGGAACTCACCGACACGGAGCGCCTCATCGGCGA
>CAIWHY010000335.1 GCA_903912585.1 uncultured Thermoleophilia bacterium
CCCGCGCCGGCGGGCGGCCGGGCGTGACGGCCGCGGAGTCAGGTGTCGGCGGCGCCGCCGTCGAGCGGGTGTTCGACGCCAACGTCGACGTCATCCCCGGCGTGATCGCCCTGGTCGCCGGAGAAGCCGGCGCCTGGGGGCTTCACCCGCGCCGGATCATGCAGCTCGAGCTCGCCGTGGAAGAGGCCGTCGTCAACATCTGCCTGTATGCCTACGAGGTGCCGCCGGGCGAGCTTCTCGTGCGCATCGAGGCGGGGGACGAGCGCTTCGTCGTCGAGCTCATCGACGAGGGCGTGCCCTTCGACCCGCTCACCGTCGGCGAGCCGGACGTGCGCGCCGGCGCGCAGGAGCGCGGCCTCGGCGGCCTCGGCATCTTCCTCGCCCGCCGCGTGATGGACGAGGTCGCCTACCGGCGCGAGGCGTCGCGCAATGTCCTGACGCTTGCCATGCGGCAAGCCTGAGGTTGCTTGCCGCCGCTACGGTCCGGCAAGATAGGCGTGCGCGGGCGGCGGCCGCCTGGGCGCGGAAACGGGGGAGCACATGGACGTAGAGACGGTCGGTGAGGTGCGGGTGGCCATCCTCCCGGCGAGGGTGGACGCGACGAGTGCCGGGGACGTCGAGGGCGGGTTCACCCAGCTTCTGGAAGCGGGTGCGCGCAGCCTCGTCGTGGACTTCGGCGGCACCGAGTACGTGTCGAGCGCCGGTCTGCGCGTGTTCCTCGCCGTCCTGAAGTCGCTCGAGAAGAGCGACGGCCGCATCGTGCTCTGCGGCATGCAGCCGTTTGTCGCCGACGTCTTCGCGATCTCCGGCTTCTCGGCGCTCTTCGAGATCGCCGCCGCGCGCGAGGACGCTCTCGCCCTGTTCGCCTAGGACGCCCCGTTCGTGCGCCTGAATCCGACCATCGTGATGTCGTCGTACTGCTCGGCGCCACCGGCGAACGCGTCCACCGCGCCGCGCACCGCCGCCATCATCTGCGCCGCGCCGCCTCCCGCGCCCACGCCGCCGAGGGCGGCCTCGAGGCGCTGCTCGCCGAACATGCCGCCCGCGGCGTCCATCGCCTCGGTCACGCCGTCGGTGTAGAGCAGGAGCGCGTCGCCGCACTCGAGCGTGACCGTGCCGGCTCCGAATGCAATACGTGAGGAAGCGCCGAGACCGGCGCCGGCGGTCTGGGGCAGCGGCTCCACGCCGCCGCCGGCGCGCACCACGTAGGGCGGCGGGTGCCCCCCGCTCGAGTAGGTCAGCTCTCCCGTCCTCACGTCGCAGATCGCGTAGAACAGGGTCACGAACATCGCCGAGTCGTTGTCGTGGCACAGCTGCGCGTTGAGCCGCGCGAGCACGTCGGCGGGACCGGCGCTGCGGCCGCCCGCGGCGCGCAGGAGGGTGATGGTCACCGCCATGAACAGCGAGGCCGGCACGCCCTTGCCGGAGACGTCGCCGATGGCGAGGCAGAGGTGATCGTCGTCGAGGAGGAAGAAGTCGTAGAGGTCGCCGCCGACCTCGCGCGCCGACTCCAGCGACGCGTGCAGGTCGAACTCATCGCGCTCGGGGAACGGCGGGAAGATGGTCGGCACGATGCCGAGCTGGATGTCGCGGGCGACGCTCAGCTCGCTCTCCATGCGCTCCTTCTGGGCGGCGACGACGCGTTCGCGCTCCTCGTTGTGGACGATGAACACGAACAGGCCCATGCCCACGGCGTTGACGATGAGCATCGGCGCGGTGACCTGGCGGACCAGGGCCAGGGCGTCGGCGTAGGGGCGCGCCATCAGCAGGTTGATGCCCATGAGGAACGATTCCGTGAACAGCGCCAGCACGACCG
>CAIWHY010000336.1 GCA_903912585.1 uncultured Thermoleophilia bacterium
CATCACCTGGAAGCTCGGCCCGCACACGCTCCCGCTGCCGTGCCTCGCTTCGGCGATGGACGGCGTGGTCGACCCCGCCTGCGGCATCGCCATGGGCCCGCTCGGCGGCCTCGCCGTGCGCAACCTCGAGGGCGTGCAGACGCGCTACGAGAACGCCGACGAGCAGCTCGACCGCATCGCGGCGCTCCCTAAGGAGACGGCCACCCGCACGATGCAGGAGATCTACAAGGAGCCGGTCAAGGCCGAGCTCGTCGCGAGGCGCGTCAAGGAGATCAAGGACGGCGGCGTGCTGGTGGCAGCCTCGCTCACGCCGCAGCGCGTGGAGGAGTACTACCAGGTCGCGCTCGAGGCCGGCCTCGACGTGCTGGTCATCCAGGGCACCGTGGTCTCGGCCGAGCACGTGAGCACGCGGGTCGAGCCGCTCGACCTCAGGAAGTTCATCGCCCAGTGCGCCGTGCCGGTGATCGTCGGCGGCGTGGCCAGCTACGCCACCACGCTGCACCTCATGCGCACCGGCGCCATCGGCGTGCTCGTCGGCGTCGGCCCGGGCCACGCCTGCACCACGCGCGGCGTGCTCGGCATCGGCGTGCCGCAGGCCACGGCTATCGCCGACGCCGCGGCGGCGCGCGTGCAGCACGTGCTCGAGACCGGCCAGTACTGCAACGTCATCGCCGACGGCGGCATGCGTACCGGCGGCGACGTGAGCAAGGCGATCGCGCTCGGCGCCGACGCCGTCATGATCGGCTCGCCGCTGGCCACCGCCAGCGAGGCGCCGGGCCGCGGCTACCACTGGGGCATGGCGACGTTCCACCCCGAGCTGCCGCGCGGCACGCGCGTCAAGGCCGGCGTCAAGGGCACGCTCCAGGAGATCCTCCTCGGCCCGGCGCACGAGAACGACGGCACGCGCAACCTCTTCGGGGCGCTGCGCACCAGCATGGCGACCTGCGGCTACGACACGCTCGGCTCGTTCCAGAAGGCCGAGGTCATGGTCGCACCGTCGCTGATGACCGAGGGCAAGAAGCTGCAGAAGGAGCAGGACGTCGGGATGGGCTGAGCCCGGCGAAGCGGGCGCTCAGCCCGTCGCGCCGAGCGGGCGCACGTCCGACGGGCACACATCGACAGAGGGAGACGCCGTGGCGCAGGGCACGCCGCAAGTGAATGGGTTCGACACCGTGCTGGTCCTCGACTACGGGGCGCAGTACGGGCAGCTCATCGCGCGGCGCGTGCGCGAGTGCCGCGTCTACTCCGAGCTGATCCCTCACGACGCCTCCATCGAGCGCATCAAGGGCTTCAAGCCCAAGGGCATCATCCTCTCGGGCGGCCCGATGAGCGTGTACGTCGACGACGCCCCCAAGGTGAACCCCGAGATCTTCGCGCTCGGCGTGCCGGTGCTCGGCATCTGTTACGGCGCCCAGGGCATCGCTCTCGAGCTCGGCGGCACGGTGGCCCGCACCGGCCTCAGCGAGTTCGGCAAGACGACGCTCAGCGTCATCAAGCCCGGGCTCATCCTCGAGAGCATGCGCCCGGAAGAGCAGTGCTGGATGAGCCACCGCGACAGCATCACCGAGCCGCCGCCCGGCTTCGAGGTGCTGGCGGCGAGCAGCGGCGCGCCCGTCGCCGCCATGGAAGACCGCGAGCGCGGCTTCTACGCGGTGCAGTTCCACCCCGAGGTCGTGCACACGCCCAAGGGTATGGACGTGCTGCGCAGCTTCCTCTACAAGGCGTGCGGCTGCGCGCCGTCGTTTACGCCCGCGTCGATCATCGAAGAGGCGATCAAGAAGATCCGCGAGCAGGTCGGCGACTCCAAGGCGATCCTCGGCCTCTCCGGCGGCGTGGACTCCTCGGTCGCCGCGCTGCTCATGTACCGCGCCATCGGCGACCGCCTCACCTGCGTGTTCGTCGACCAGGGCATGATGCGCATGCGCGAGGCCGACCGCGTCGTGGAGACGTTCTCGGGGACGTTCGGCATCCCGCTCGTGTCCGTCGACGCCAGCGACCGCTTCCTCGACAAGCTCAAGGGCGTCACCGAGCCCGAGCGCAAGCGCAAGATCATCGGCGAGGAGTTCATCCGCTGCTTCGAGGAGGAGGCGCGCAAGCTCATCGACGCCCGGTTCCTCGTGCAGGGCACGCTCTACAGCGACGTGATCGAGAGCGGTACGCGCCAGGCCGCCAAGATAAAGAGTCACCACAACGTCGGCGGCCTGCCCGAGAAGATGGACTTCGAGCTGGTCGAGCCGCTGCGCTGGCTCTTCAAGGACGAAGTCCGCGCCGTGGGTGAGGAGCTCGGGCTGCCGGAGCACATCGTCTGGCGGCAGCCGTTCCCCGGCCCCGGGCTCGCGATCAGGATCATCGGCGAGATCGACCGCGAGCGCGTCGATGTGCTGCAGCGCGCCGACGCCATCGTCCAGGAGGAGATCCGCAAGGCCGGGCTCTATCGCGAGCTCTGGCAGTGCTTCGCGATCCTGCCCGTCATCCGCAGCGTCGGCGTGCAGGGCGACGAGCGCACCTACGGCTACCCGATCGCGATCCGCGCCGTCACCAGCGACGACGCCATGACCGCCGACTGGGCGCACCTGCCCTACGACCTCCTCGAGACGCTGTCCTCGCGCATCATCAACGAGGTGCCCGAGGTCAACCGCGTGGTCTACGACATCTCGAGCAAGCCGCCGAGCACCATCGAATGGGAATGAGCAACGGTTTGCCAGGATGCCTCGCGCGGGAGAGACTCGGTTGACCACATGGGCCTCGAGTGAGAAGGGCACGCGGTTGACCAGGCACATCGGCCTCACGCGAGACGCGGTGCTCGCCGGTATTGTGGAGTGCGCCGATCTGCTGGCCGGCCAGAGGGCGGGCGCCCATGCAGACGGCACATGGCGAGACATCGCCTATACAGACACGCTCCGGGTGCTCGCCCGCATCGTGGGGGCGGACCGTGGCTCGCTCATGCTCATGGAGGATCCTCACGGTGAGTTGGCCATCATCGCTTCCCTCGGCGTTCCCGAAGACGTGGCCGAACAGACGCGGGTCCCGTTCGGCGAGGCCATCAGCGGCTGGGTAGCAGAGCACGGCGAGCCGCTGCTCATCGCTCCGGAACGGGAGATCCCCGACCCAGTGCGCGAGGCCATGCATCAATCGTCCACCACCTCTTCCGTCTGTGCGCCGATCATCTGGGATGGCAGTGTGCTGGGGGTCGTGAACATGGGCCGCCTCGACGGGGCACGGCCCTTTGACGATGCCCATCTTCAATTCGCCGCCCTGGTGGGGGGGCTGTTGGGCCACTTTCTCTCGCTGAGGCGACTGCGCCACGAGACCAACGAGCGCGGACTTTTCGTCAGCCAGTTCATCGAGAGCATCCCGAGCTCGATGGTGGTCGTCGACCGCAGGCTGCGCGTCGTCTCCGCCAACCGGCATTTCCTCGAGAGTGTCCGGCTGGCAGGAGAGGCCGCCATGGGCCGCCGGCTGGCGGACGTCCTCCCCTCATGGCTGACCAAGTACGCGCCAATGGAAGAGAAGATGAGAGAGGTCTTCAGGACCGGGGAGGCCTTTGAAGGCGGCGACGTTTTGCAGGTGCCCACCGGCAACGTGTATTTCTTCCGTTTGGTCCCAATCATGTCGGGAGACGTCGTGCAGCAGGCGATGCTGCTCGTGGACGACGTCACCGAGCAGCACAGGCTCGGCGTCGAGGTCAGGCGCACCCAGCGTCACTTGGCCGGCGTGGTGCAGGGCGCCAGCGATCTCCTGGCCTCCCTCGACCAGGAGGGCCGCATCGTGACCTGGAACCCGGCGGCGGAGCAGGTCTCCGGATGGACGCTCAACGAGTTGCGCGGCAGACGCCTGCGGGAGATCTGTGCGCCCGACGACGTAGCACTCATGAACGAGCTGCTGCAGAGGCCGCTGGCCGAGCGAGTGGGCTCGCACGAGGTGAGGCTCGTGGCGCCCGACGGGCGCGAGGCGATCGTGGATTGGAGCATCTCGCCCGTGACCGACGACAACGGCAAGGTCACGGGAACGGTGGTCGTGGGGCGCGACCTCACCTCCTTCCGCCTCATGGCGAGTCAGCTGGTCCAGTCGGACAAGATGGCCTCATTGGGGGTGATGGCGGGCGGCATCGCGCACGAGCTGCGCACCCCGCTGGCGGTCATCCAGGTCAGCGCCCAGCTGCTGATGGAGAACCCGGACGACGCCGAACTACAGGCTACGTGCCTTCAGAAGATCGATAGCTCAACCAAGCGGTCCGCATTGATCATCGACAACCTGCTCAAGTTCGCCCGGCCTCAGAGCGAGCTGCTGAGCGAGGTCGATGTCGAAGCTGTGCTCGACGAGACCACGCTGCTTCTGGCCGATCAACTGGCGCTCCGCAGGGTACGCGTGAGCAGGGCGACCAAGCGCAGCGGGATCCGCGCCGTCGGCAACGCCGATCTGCTGCAGCAGGTGTTCACCAACCTCATGCTGAACGCCTGCGCGGCGATGCCGCAGGGCGGCAAGCTGAGCATCGCCGTCCGCGGGGAGAACGGCGGCCCGGTCAGGATCGCGTTCCGGGACACGGGTACCGGCATACCGGCCGCGGACCTGCCTCATCTCTTTGACCCCTTCTTCACCACCAGGCCCCCGGGCAGCCCGTCCTCGGGGCTGGGCCTCGCCATCAGCTACCGGATCATGGAGCAGCACGCCGGCACCATCGAGGTGGCCAGCGAACCGAAGAAAGGCTCGACATTCACGGTGTCGCTCCCTGGGCGCTCAGGGGTGATGGCATGAGTCAGAGAGTGTTGGTGGTCGACGATGAGCCCGATGTCTGCTGGGCTCTCAAGTCGGCGCTCAGCAGCAGCTACGAAGTGGTGACCTCCCTCTCCGGCGAAGAGGCCGCCTCCTTGCTGGGCACGGGCGAGTACCGATTGGCGTTCGTCGATGCCAAGCTCGGAGACATGGACGGGCTGCAGCTCGCGCAGCACGTGTCCGATCTTGGCCTGGATACTGCCGTGGTCCTCGTGTCCGGGTACGTGGCCGGCGACGACGACGCCGTGCGCAACGCTCTCGAGAGCGGACTGCTGAAAGCCTTCGTCCCGAAACCGTTCTCCCTGGAGCAGATACGGAGTCTCGCCGCCGAGGTGCTCCCGCTCCGGCGGCGGCGTGAAGGAGGGTAGAAGTGGCGCTCATTCTGGTCGTTGACGATGAGCCCGACCTTGTCTGGGCCGTCAAGTACGCGCTTCTCGACGAGGGGCACGAGGTCCTCACCGCCGGTGACGGTATCGAGGCACTGGCTCTTGCCCGGCTGGAGAAGCCCGACCTCTTCGTGCTGGACGTCGTCATGCCCAAGCTCGATGGCATCGAGTTGTGTCGCGAGGCGCGCCGCGACGTGCGGCTCGCCTCCGTGCCCATCCTGTTCCTGAGCAGCCAAGGCGAAGTGCAAGACCGCTTGCGGGGCCTGGACGAAGGCGGCGACGACTACCTGTGCAAGCCCTTCGACCTGGCCGAGCTCAAGGCCCGCGTGAGGAGTCTCCTGCGGCGGACGGCCGGTCAGCCGCCGGTGGTCGCGGGCGACGAGCACCTGATGCGCGTCGGCGCTCTTTGCTTGGACACGCGCGAGCGGAGTCTGCAGGTGGACGACACGCTCGTGCCACTCACTCCGGCCGAGTTCGCTCTCGTCGGCTTTCTCATGGCGCACGCCGGCGAGGTGTTCTCGAGCCGGCAGCTGCTGGAACGGGTGTGGGGCTACCCGGCAGCTAGCGGCGACGCGGCCGTGGTGCGCTGGCACATGAAGAACCTGCGCGCCAAGATCGAGCCGGATCCCGCGCGGCCCCTGTACGTCCGCACGGTACCGCACTTCGGCTACATCCTGGACCGCCGGGCGGGCTCTCCAGCGGCCTGAGCGGAGGCCGATCGTGTGCCGTCTTGCCCGTGCACACGCAGCGCAAATGCCGTCTTTCGAATCCTTACGCAATGCCAACGCTGTTTGGCGTTTTACCAACGATGGCTAGCCTTTCCCGCTGCGGAGACGCGGGTAAACTTTCAACATGGTCCGGGTTAGGTGGACCTGCCCGCCGCGATAATCGTGGTAACAGAAATTTTTTGGAGGAGGTGACAGATATGGCAGTCGAGAAAGCAATTGCATCCAGCAGCCTGGCCGAGGTGATCGACCGGATTCTGGACAAGGGCCTTGTGGTCGACGCATGGGTTCGCGTGTCCCTCGTGGGCATCGAGCTCCTCGCGATCGAGGCTCGCGTCGTCGTCGCCGGGGTTGACACCTGGCTCAAGTACGCCGAAGCCGTTGGTCTTACGTCCAGCGAGGCGGTCCCGGCCTAAGGGCGACCTTGGTCGATGGTTGAAGGAAGCGCGGTGACTGGCGTCGCAAGACTCGCAACGCCAGTCGCCGCGCCTCTTTGATGTAGGCGGTCGATCGCTTGGCCGCCGCGAGACCGAGCACTAGGAGGTGAGTCATGGCATTGAATCAGGATCTAGCGAAACTGGCCGCGGAGTTCGGCGGAGCTTGGGACATGCGGACAACGGCGATCGCCGGCATCCGCATCGACACGGCCGAGCAGTTGGCGGGCTTTCGCCAGGAGCGCACGGAGATGGCCGCAGAGCAGGACGAACGGCTCAAGGCCGGGTTTGCGGCGATGAAGAGTGATGTCGCCGCGATGTTGAGCGATCTGGACGAGGCTCACGCGACAATGGCCGCAGAGCAGGACGAACGGCTCAAGGCCGAGTTCGCGGCGATGAGGAGCGATGTCGCCGGTTTCATGGACGACCTGGCCGCCGGCAGCGAGGCACGCAGCGAAGACGTGGCTGCCACGCTGGACGACCACGCTACGGCACGCGCCGAGATGGGCCGCGAGCAGGACGAACGGCTCAAGGCGGAGGTCGCGGCAAGGAAGGACGAGGTCGCCGCTATGCTGAGCGATCTGGACGAGGCTCACGCGGCTATGGCCGCAGAGCAGGACGAACGGCTCAAGGCCGAGTTCGCGGCGATGAGGAGCGATGTCGCCGGTTTCATGGACGACCTGGCCGCCGGCAGCGAGGC
>CAIWHY010000337.1 GCA_903912585.1 uncultured Thermoleophilia bacterium
CGCCGCGTAGCCGGGCGACGACGTTGGGCCGCCCCGGCAGCACGTCCCAGAGCTCGACCTCGAGCCCGGCGTCCCCGAGGCGCCGGGCGAGGAAGTGCGCCAGCGCCGCCTCGCCCGGCGCCCCCGGCTGCAGCGACGGATTGGTCGTGTCGATCTCCACCATGGCGGCGAGGAGCGCCGTAAGTGCTGACATGTCATCCTCCGCGAATGTGCTCGTTGCGGCCCGCGAGCGCCGGTTTGGCCATGATAGCAGGCACTTCGTGTGGTATGTTCGGCGACGCACGCACCTCAACCGGCCCGGCGCACCGCGCCGCGAGAAAGGAGCCCGCATGCGTCTGCGCTCACTCCGGCTCACGGTCGCACCGCTCGTCGGGATCGCGCTCATCCTCGTCACCGCGATCCTCGCCCTTGCCGCCTGCGGCGGGGGCTCGTCCAGCTCATCCTCCCCGTCAGCGCCCGCCACCGCTCAGACCAAGGGCGGCCAGCTGCTCATCACCTACCAGGGCGAACCCCAGTACCTCGACCCGGCGATCGACTGGGAGGGCAACGGCTGGTCGCTCGAGCACGCGATGTTCAACACGCTGCTCACCTACTCGAGCGGCGTCGGCTCCGCGGGCACCAAGCTCGTGCCGGACCTCGCCACCGCCATGCCGACCGTCACCAACGGCGGCAAGACCTACACCTTCCACCTGCACCAGGGCGTCAAGTTCGCGCCACCGGTGGACCGCGAGATGACCGCCGCCGACTGGAAGTACTCGTTCGAGCGCATGATGAGCCCCAAGACGACGCCGACGCCGCCGGGCACCGGCTTCTACATGAGCATCGTCGGCGCCACGGCTTTCAACGCCGGCAAGGCGGCGAGCATCGCCGGCGTCAAGGTCATCGACCCCTACACGCTCGAGATCGACCTCGCGAAGCCCGACGTCACGATCCTCAGCGCGCTCACGATGTCGTTCACCGACGTCGTGCCCAAGGAGTGGGTCAAGAAGTGGGGCAAGGACTTCGTGCGCCACCCGCTGGGCACCGGCCCCTACATGCTCGACCACTGGACCCCCGCCCAGGAGATCGTGCTCACGCGCAATCCCAACTGGACCGACTGGCGCGGCGTACCTCAGGGGTGGGTCGACGGCATCAAGGTCCAGCTCTCGGTCAACCCGCAGACGGCGCTGCTCAAGCTCAAGCGCGGCGAGAACGACCTGCTCGGCGACTACATCGCCCCGAGCGACTACGTCGCCGTCACCCACGACCCGGTGTGGAAGTCGCAGGTCGCGGAGGAGCCGGCGATCGCCATCGACTACCTCTTCATGAACGTGCAGATGAAGCCGTTCGACAACCTCAAGGTGCGGCAGGCGGTCGCCTGGGCGATCGACCGCAATAAGCTTCTGAAGCTGATCTCGGGCGCCGGCAGCCGGCTCGACCAGATCTTCCCCGCCGGCCTGCCCGGCCACGTGGACGGCGCCGCCGGCCAGTTCTACGGTTACGACCCCGCCAAGGCGAAGCAGTTGCTCGCCGCCGCCGGATTCCCCAACGGCTTCTCCGTCACCATCTACTCGCACAACGTCGACCCGTGGCCCAAGGTCGTGCAGTCGATCCAGAACGATCTCACCCAGATCGGCATCAAGGCCAGCGTCAAGTTCCTCGACCGCGCCACCTACTGGACGCTGATCGGCGAGCCCGGGAAGGTCGCCATGGGCATGCAGGACTGGTGGCAGGACTTCCCCGACCCGTCCGACTTCATCGTGCCGCTCTTCAGCAAGAGCAACGCCGTGCAGGGCGGCGCCAACCCGAGCTTCTGGTGGAGCCCGCAGGTGGAGGC
>CAIWHY010000338.1 GCA_903912585.1 uncultured Thermoleophilia bacterium
AGACCATCGAGGCGCTGGAGCGCGACCTCGGGCTGACCCTCGTGGCGTTCTCCTGCCGCGAGCTGGAGCCCGACCGCGAGAAGAGGCTCCGCCAGATCATGGAGCAGTTGGGACCGCAGCTTCAGGCCGAGCCGGACGAGCCCGACGAGGCCCAGCTCCGGCGCATCCGCGAGGTCGAAGAGGCCCTGGGCCTGTCGCTCGTCGCCGTCCGCCGCTGACGCGGCGTCAGTACACGATCACCGTCGTGCCCATGGTGGCGAAGTCGTAGACCCACGGCGCCTCGGGCATCGAGAGGCGCACGCAGCCGTGAGAGGCCGGGTAGGACGGCACCTCCTCGTAGCCGTGCAGCCCTTCGCCGCCGTTGAAGAAGCTCGTGTAGGGCATCCACGAGCTGTACTTCTGGGAGTAGAAGTGCAGCGACTTGAGGTACACGCGCCAGACGCCCGGCGTCGTCTCGAGCCCGGGCCGCCCGGTAGAGCAGTGCACCGCGCGCACCACCGTGCCGCCGTCGACGCAGAGCACGACGCCGAGGCTGCGGTAGACCTCGACGTAGTGCCCGTAGGCCGACCCCGCGCGCGGGTGCGGCACGGAGGCGCTGAGCAGCTTGGTGCGCGTCTGCACGCCGGCGACGCCGTCGCGCGGCAGGCCGTTCCAAGCCTGGAAGGCTATCAGCGCCTGGGAGGTGCGGTAGTCACTCTTGCCGGTCACGGCGCTCGAGGGCAGGTAGTGCAGCGCCACGAGGCGACGCTGCACGTTGGCGATCGTGGGCAGCGGCATGGCGAGCACCTTCAGCTTCGCCGTGCCGGCACTGGCCTGGGCGTTGCCGGCGAGGTCGGTCGCCGTCACGGTCCACGTGTACTCGCCGGCCGCCTGCGTCAGGCGGAAGGCGCGGGTGTGACCCTCGTTGAGCGTGACTCGGGAGAGGGTGAAGCTCTTCTTCGCCTTGCCGTTCTTGTAGATGGTGATGTGCACCGTGCCGTAGCCGCAGCTCGGCTTGGGGTCGTTGACGCGGAAGGAGAACTTGGCCGACGTCCCGGAGTAGGCCTTCACGTCCCCCTGCGCGAGGCAGGTGGGCCTGGCCAAGTCGATGTTGACGTAGCCGGTGTGCTTGGCCTCGGCGTTGCCGGCCCAGTCGAGCGACCAGTACGTGACGGGGTGCGGGCCGGCCGTCGAGATCACGAACGGCGACGCATATGTCTGCCGCGCACCTCCGTCGAGCGTGTAGTACGTGGCGGCAGGGCCGGAGCCGGCGTCGCTGGCCTGCAGCGTGACCGTCTGGTCCGCGTGGCGCCAGCCGGTCGAGTTGCTGGCCTGCAGGCCCTTGGCCGTGGTGTGGGGCGCGATCGTGTCGATGATGCCGCCGTCGCCGGTCGTGAGGATCGTGCCGCCGGTGCCGGCGACGCAGCCGTGATGGGCGTCGGCGAAGGCGACCGCGAAGAGGTCGCTAGCCGTGGTGGAGTTCTGCGCCGCCCAGGCGGCGCCTCCGTTGGAGGTGAAGACGATCGTGCCGCCGGCGCCGCTGGCCCAGCCGTGGGCGGCGTCCGCGAACGCGACCGCCGAGAGGTCGCGCGCGCTGTGCGACGCCTGCGCGGCCCACGCGCCGCCGCCGGTACTCGTGGTCACGACGACGCCGCCGGCGCCGACCGCCCAGCCGTGAGTGGCGTCGGCGAAGGCGACGGCGCGCAGGTCGCTGCTCGTGCCCGAGCTCTGCGCGGTCCAGGTCGTGCCGTCGCTCGTGGCCACGACGGTGCCGCCGGCGCCGACGGCCCAGGCCGTGCCCGCGCCGCCGACCGCGACGCCGTAGAGGGCGACGGTCGTGCCCGAGCTTTGCGCCGTCCACGTGGCGCCGCCGTCGACGGTGGCCACGATCGTGCCGCCGTCGCCGACCGCCCACCCGTGCGTGGCATCGACGAAGGCGACCGCGCGCAGGTTCTGCGTCGTGCCCGAGGCCTGCACTGTCCAGGCGGTGGCGCCGCCGTCGCTGGTGGCCACGATCGTGCCCCCGTCGCCGACCGCCCACCCGTGCGTGGCGTCCGCGAATGCGAGCCCGTGCAGGGCCTGCGCCGTGCCGGAGCTCTGCGCGGCCCAGGTCGTGCCGCCGTTCTGGGAGGACAGGATCGTCCCGCCGGCGCCGACGGCCCACAGACGACCGCCGTTCTGGGCGAGCCCGGCGAGGTCCTGCTGCGTCCCCGAGGTCTGGGCGCGCCAGCCGCCGGCGGCCAGGGCCGCACTCGGCAGGATGAGGAGCAGGGCGAGCGCGAGGAGCGCGATCGCGGGCTTCGGAACGGCACGCCGGATACGGCTGTGGTGCATCACGTTGACCTCTTTCGCTGACGTAGCCCCGGGCGGCGGGGATCACTGCTTCAGACCTCCATGGTACTTCGCGGACGCGGCAGAGGTGAAACCGGGGCGACGCGGCAGAGGTGAAACCGGGGCGTCGCCGGCGGACGCGACGCGGCGGTCTGACTCTTCTTCTACAGCGTGTTCGTCAGGGACGATCGAGGCGAATGGCGGCGCGAGATCCGGGCGACAGTGACCATGGACGGTGACGTCGGCTGGCGGCGCGCCGGCGCCCGGTCGGCTCTGCCGGGGCCCGCCGCGCAGGAACGTCGGCTGCGAACGCAGAAAGACTACTTCCTTCGTGCGGCATCGCGCCGTGTGAAGGGGCACCGGACCGCGTCAATGCCGATCAAAGGATCCTCGCCGTGCACGGCCCCGTCGAGCGCGCCCACCACCTCCTCGCTGCAGCGGCCGAGCCGCCGCTGCCCGGCTCATGATCGGGTGGGCCGCCCTGGAGGACGTCGAACTGCGCAGCCTCGTGCAGGAGGTAGTCTCGCGCGACGCGAGCGCGCCCTTTGGGGCGTACATCTTTCGCGGCGACGAGCGAGGCGCTGAGCTGGGCCGGCATGTCGAACGAGCGGTGTTCCTGGAAGCGTTCGGGAACACGCCCGAAGTACTGGAAGAGCAGTACGGTCGCTACGAGCCGTGGAGCGTCTTCATCTGCGTGGTCGACCACCTGCGCAGCATCCCAGCCGGCGTCATGCGGGTCCTGCTGCCGTCACCGCAGGGGTTCAAGAGCCTCAACGACATCGAACCCGTGTGGGGGGTCTCGGCGGCTGCGCTCGCGGAGTGCAACGGGCTGAGGCTGGACCTGGACAGGACGTGGGACGTCGCCACGCTGGCGATCGCTGCCGACTATCGGGGGAAGGCGGCGCGCGGCGTGGTGAGCATGGGCCTGTACCAGACGCTCACCCTGGCGGCCCGCCGTTGCGGCATCGAATGGTTCGTCGCCATCCTCGACATGCCCGTGTTCCGGATGATCCGCTGGCGGCTGCGCATGATCTTCGCGGGGTACGAGGGCATAGCGCCCCTGCCGTACCTCGGCTCGGCGGCCAGCATCCCGGCGTGGTGCGACGTGGTCGCGGCCGAGCGACACCTCGCGGCGACCGACCAGGACCTGCACGCAGTCCTCGTTAACGGCGTCGGCCTGGAGCCCGCGCTGCGGCCGGTCGACCTCGGCAGCGCCGATCGCATCAGCGCGTGGCGGCGCCGGCTGGCCGCCGGTCAGTAGGCTCAGCCGCTGACGAGGCGGAGCCCGCGCCTGCCGAGCGAAGCCACGACGCCGGGCACCTGGTCGACTTCCACGGGGCGCGAGAACAGGAAGCCCTGGACCGCGTCGCACCCCAGCTCGGTGAGGCGCTCCGCCTGCGCCGATGTCTCGACGCCTTCCGCCACCGTGGCGATGTCGAGGGCACGCGCCATCGCGACGATCGTGGCGATCAGCGTCGCGTCGGGGCTGTCCTCGGCGGCGATGCCGTCCACGAACGACTTGTCGATCTTCAGCGTGGTCACGGGGAAGCGCTTCAGGTAGGCGAGCGATGAGTACTCGGCGCCGAAGTCGTCGATCGCGATCCGGGCTCCGAGCGCGCGCAGCGCCGCCAGAGACGTCGCGGCGGCGGCGGGATCCTCCATGACCACCGATTCCGTGAGCTCAAGGGAGAGGGACGCTCCGTCGAGCCCGTGCAGGGCGAGAGCGTCGGCGACGCGGTCCACGATCCGGTCGTCATGGAGCTGGGCGCCGGAGAGGTTGACCGACACGTAGAGGTCCGCCATGTGCGGCGCCTGCCGCCGCCAGGCGGCGAACTGGCGCACGGCCTCCTCAAGGACCCACGCCCCGATCTCGGAGATCAGCTCGCTCTCCTCGGCCAGCGGGATGAACCGGGCGGGCATGATGAGGCCGTGCTTGGGATGCGACCAGCGCACGAGTGCTTCGAGACCGACCACCGTGCCTCTCGGCAGCCGGACGATCGGCTGGTAGACGAGGTGGAGCTGGTTCAGCGGGACGGCCAGATGCAGGTCGCGCTCGAGCTCGACGCGCTCCGTCATGCGGGCGCGCATCGACTCGTCGTAGATGGCCACCGCGTCACGGCCTGCGTCTTTGGCCTGATACATGGCCGTGTCCGCGTCGCGGACCAGGGCTTCGGTGGTCGCCGCGGGATCGTCTCCTGAGGCGAAGGCGAGGCCGATGCTGGCTGAGACGTAGAAGCTCATCCCACGCACGACGAAGGGAGCCCTGAGCGAGGCGCGCAGACGGTCCGCCAGGTCGAGGGCCTGAAAGACGCCGACGACATCGCCGAGCACGATCATGAACTCGTCGCCGCCGATGCGGCTCACGAGGTCGGTGGGGCGAACGCTCGTGCGCAGGCGCTGCGCCACGTCGATGAGAAGCTCGTCGCCGTGGCCGTGGCCGTGCGTGTCGTTGATCAGCTTGAAGCGGTCGAGATCGAGGTAGAGCAGCGCCACGGATGTGGAGTCGGCGGCGGTCCTGTCCAGGAGCTGCGAGAGATGCTGTTCCATCATCCGGCGGTTGGGCAGGCCGGTGAGGCTGTCGTGGTGCGCCTGATGCACGAGTCGCGCCTCGGAGCTCTCCGCTGTCTGCAGGGCCTGGACGATGCGCAGCACGGCGGCAGCGGTCATGGCGAGCATCAGCAGACACAGGACCGCGCGGTCGGCCGCGGAGCCGTGATCGGCGAGCGTCAGGAGGGCCGGGATGACCAAGGCGACGGCGACGATGGCGACGCGCAGGCGGGATGCTCCCATCGGCCGCTGGCGGCCGAGTTCCGTGAGCTTGCGCATCGAGACGTGGATCGCCGCCGCCCCGGCGCCGAGATAGGCGAGCGCGTAGGGCAGATCGAGGAACTGCGCGCGGATCTGGGCGAGGTTGGCGTCCGCCAGCAGGTAGGCGACGTCCCCGACGAACATGAACGTCATGCCGGCCAGAAGGAACCAGTAGGCCGGCACGTGCTCCTGATCCGGGTTGAAAGCGATCCGCAGGGTCACGACCACCATGAAGCTCGACAGCGACGGATAGGCGATCATGACGAGCGTCACCGAGAGCGGTGCACCCTGTCGGAGCAGGAGCGGCTGGATGGCGAAGACCCAGGCGATGGCGGCGAACGCGAGCGCGGCGATGAGGCCGTCGAGGACGACGCTCGACTGGCGATGAGGCCCTCTAACGCCCTGGCGCGAGAACCCGAGGAGCCCGCCCGCCAACAGCAGGTAGCCGGGGAGTGCCAGCAGATCCGGCAGCAGCGCTCGGCTCTCGGTGAGATCCCCCATCGTGTGAAGGGCGCTGCGCGCGATGCCTGCCGCCAGGAAGAGCGCGAGTGCGACGGCGATCGCGGCCCACGGCCACACGCGCGACGGCCGCCAGACCCAGACGGAGACGACGAGGGCCGCCAGGGTCGCGAGACCGAGGCAGAAGAGGGCGACCGGCTCCCATGGGCCGAACAGTCCGGCGGCGGCCGCGAGCGCGACGCCGCCGCCGACCGACAGGTAGGCGATCGTCGCCACGGGAAGCCGCCGACGCGCACGGTCGCCCGCGCTCGTCTGGTCAGCCGGTGATGCTGCGCCCGCAGTGGATCCCAACATGCTAGTCCTTCTCGGCACATCGAGGCCGCGCCTCAAGCGAATCGTGCGTTGCGCTTCACGCCTTTCCCGGCGATGCAGGAGCGGCGCGGACGGCCGCTCGTTCGCCGCACGTCTTTCGTGGGGATGAGATGAGGACTCCGATCGCTGCCGCGCTTGCGCTAGCCATCGTATCGGCGATCGTCGTGCCTGCCATGAGGCGGTCGGCGCGCTGCTCGTGCAGGTGGACGCCGGATCCCGGGCTGTGAGGCCGCTAGTTGGTCGTCTGGCCGATCCCCAGGCTCCCGGAGATCGGGTTGACAGTCGCGGTGATCGTGCACGAGAGGTTTCTCGATGACGCCTTCACGCTCACGGTGACGGCGCCGTTCCCGTTCGTGGTGGGCGTCGCCGTGGTCTGGAAGGTGAAACTGCTCGACTGGGCTCCGGACATCGTGAACGTGACCGGGGTGCCGGACGTGGTCACATTGTTGCCGTAGGCGTCGAGGAGCTGCGCCGTCACGGTGAACGCGGATTTGTAGCTCGGAGTGGTGTCCGGCGTGGTGACTTGGATGGAGGCCAAGGCGCCGGCGGTCCCGGTCGCCGCGAAGGTCACGGGCGAGCCGCTCAGTCCGGCGCTCGTCGCCGTCAGGCCGTTGGCGCCGCTGGCGGTGCCCAGCGTCCAGCTGTCCACGGAGGCGACGCCGGAGGCGTTGGTGGTCGC
>CAIWHY010000339.1 GCA_903912585.1 uncultured Thermoleophilia bacterium
ACCCAGAACACGACTTCGTTCGTCGGCTTGCCGACGACCGCGGCGATCTGGGGGATGGTCTGGGGGCCGGATTCCAGCACCTTGAGGATCCGGCCTCTCATGAACTGCTCGTCGCGGATGATCTCGCGGACTTCGCGCAGACGAGGTTCGGCGCTCGCCGCGCCGGCGGTGCCTGTCGTGCTCATGCGCACACCACCTCCAGCATGCCGTCGATCATGGATTTGATCTGCGCGTCGGTGTAGCCCTGCAGGTCGATGGCGTCGGACGGGCACACGGGGACGCAGCCGCCGCAGCCCTTGCAGGACGTGCGCGAGATGACGGCGATCTCCTTGCCGTCGTGGGACTCGCGGGCGATGGCGTCGTAGGGGCACGTGGTCTCGCAGGCGCCGCACCACGTGCACGCGTCCGTGTCGACCGTCGCGACCAGCGGGTCGAGCTCGGCAAAGCCCCGCTTGAGGATGGCGGCGCTCTGCGTCACCGCCGCCAGCCCGGAGGCGACCGACTCCGAGGATGTCCTCGGCGCCTGGCAGGCGCCGCAGATGAAGGCGCCGTCCACGACCGTCTCGACCGGACGGAGCTTGGGGTGGATCTCGTTGTAGAACCCGCTCTGACCCACCGGCAGCTTGAGCGTCTTCGTCAGGCCTTCGTTCTCCCGCGGCACCATGCCGGTCACGAGGACGACCAGGTCGGCGGTGAGCGCGACCTCCTCGCCCTCGGACAGGAGGTCGCGCGCCGTCAGCGTGATGCCCCCGGTCTTCGCGTCCTTCTCGACGGCCGGCGGCTCGTCGTCGGGGAACTTGACGAACGCCGAGCCCTTCTCCATCGCCTCGGCGTACAGGAGCTCGAACTTCCCATAGGTCCGCATGTCGCGATAGAAGTGATACTGGTGCACCCGGGCCGGCAGGTCCGCGACCATGGTCGCAGCGTGCACGGCGGCGGTGCAGCAGTAGCGCGAGCAGTACGTGTTGCCGCCTTCGACGTCCTCGCCCTGGCGGCTGCCGACGCAGTAGATGTAGGCGACGGTGTTGACAGGCCGGCCGTTGTACTCAAGCGGCCCGTCAGTCGAGTCGAGCAGCTTCTTGAAGTCGGCGATGGTGATCACGCCGTCGAGGCCGTAGCCGAGCTCGCCCTCCGCGGGATGGTAGGTGTCGAAGCCGGTGGCGATGACGATGGAGCCGACCACCGTGCTGATGGTCTCGAGCTGCTCTCCTTGGATGGCGACCGTGACCTCGTAGTTGCCGAAGCTGCCGCTCTTGGCGATCAGCTCGGCCCGGGTGAACACGGTGATCCCCGGGTGCGAGCGCACCTTCTGCTCGAGCTTGGCGATCAGCTCCGCGCCGTTGCGGCCGTGCGGGTACATCTCACCGAATCCGGCCACCCAGCCGCCGAGCTTGGGCTCCTTCTCCACGAGGAAGACGGCGAGCCCGATCTCGGCCAGCCCCAGAGCCGCGCGCAGGCCGGCGATGCCGCCGCCGACCACGAGAGTCTTGGGCGTCGTCTCGACGACGATCGGCTCGAGCGGCTCGGTGAGCCGCGTGCGATTGATGCCGGCGCGCACGAGGCGCACCGCCTTCTCGGTCGCGCCTTCGTGGTCGTCGGTGTGCGTCCACGAACACTGCTCGCGGACGTTGACCTGCGTGTACTGGAACGGGTTCATGCCGGCGCGCCTGGCGACGTCGCGGAAGGTGTAGGTGTGCAGCTTGGGCGAGCAGGAGGCGATCACGAGCCCGTCGAGGCCTTGCTCCTGCGCGTCGGCGATGATCTCGCTCTGCGTCGCGTCCGAGCAGGTGAACATCGCCGTCTTGGCGACGCCGACGCCCGGCTCCTTTGCGACGGCGGCGACGACCTCGTCCACGTCGACGTAGTCGCCGATGTTGCCGCCGCACTGGCAGATGTAGACGCCGATCTTCTTGGCGCTCATGCCGTCACCTCTACCTTCGCGGCCTCTGGTGTTACCGTCCCGTTCGCGACCCGCGCCTTCTCGATGTGCGCGGCGGCTTGAGCGACGGCCGCGCCGGCGTGGAGGATCGAGTCGGGGATGTCCTTGACGCCCGAGGCCGAGCCGGCGACGAAGACGCCCGGCATGTTGGTGCGGCCGGGGTCGAGGTCTTCGTCGGCTTCGCCGACATAGAAGTACTCGTCGAGGCCGAGGGCGCCGTCCTCGAAGAGCTTGGCGGCCTCGGTGTTGGGCTGCACGCCGACGGCCAGCACGACCATGTCGTACTCAGCCTCGACGATGCCGCCGTCGCCCTCGATGTCCTCGTAGCGCACGACGAGGTCGCCGTCGTCCTTCTCGGTGATCTTGGCGACGCGGCCCTTGATGAACATGGATCCCATGTCCTTGGCCTGCTGGTAGAACTCGTCGTAGCCCTTGCCCACGGCGCGCACGTCCATGTAGTGGACGGTCACGTCGGCGAGCGGCAGAGCGCCCATGATCAGCTGGTTGTGCTTGACGGAGTACATGCAGCAGATGCGCGAACACAGCGGGTTGCCCACCTGGGCGTCGCGGGAGCCGGTGCACATGATGAAGCCGATGCGATCGGGGACCTTGCCGTCGCCGGGACGCACGACCGCGTTGAACGGCCGCGTCGGGGCGAGCAGGCGGTCCATCTGCATGCCGGTGATGACGTTCTTGAACCTGCCGTAGCCGTACTCCGGCTTGGCGTCCGCCGGAAACAGCCGGAAGCCGGTGGCCAGCACGACGGCGTCGACGTCGACCTCGATCTCCTGCGGCTGCATGTCGAGCTTGATCGCGTCGGCCGGGCAGGCGTCGACGCAGGCGTGACACTCGGAGCAGATGCCGCAGTCGAGGCAGCGGGCGGCGCCGAGGAAGGCTTCATCCTCGGTCAGCGTCGCCTCCGTCTCGTTGAAGTCCGTCGGCGACGCGCTCATCGCGGCGTGCGACTCGAGCGGCTCGCGCCGGTCGTAGACGTCCTGACGCGCGAGCACGTTGCTCTTGTCGGCGACCGGGAGGTGCTCGTCGAAGGCGCCGATGTCGAGCGCCGCGCCGGTGAGGTAGCGGTCGATCATGAAGGCGGCGCGGCGGCCCTGGCCGACGGCCGTGGTGATCATCGTGGGGCCGGTGACGACGTCGCCGGCGGCGAAGACGTGCGGCACGCTGGTCTGCAGGGTGCCGGGATCGGCCTTGAGAGTACGGTTGCCGTTGGTCTCGAGGCCGAACGCCTCGGTGTCGGCGCCCATGCCGGCCGCGATGATGACGACGTCGCAGGCGACGGTCTGCTTCTTGCTCTCGTCGTACTCGGGGGCGAACTTGCCCTCAGGGTTGAAGACGCAGGAGCAGACCTTGAGCTCGGCGCTCTGCACGCGGCCGCTCCCGGTGAAGTGGTTCACGCCCCAACCGTCGTGCAGGGTGATGCCCTCGGCCTTGGCCTCTTCGACCTCGAAGTCGTGGGCCGGCATGTCCTCGCAGCACTCCAGGCTGGCTTGGTGCACGGCTGCGGCGCCGAGGCGGCGCGCCGTGCGCGCCGCGTCGATGGCGACGTTGCCGCCGCCCACCACGAGCACCTGCTTGCCGGCGAGGTCCACGGTCTTGCCGAGCTTGACGTCGGCGAGGAAGGTGAGCGCGCTCTGGATGCCGTCGAGTGCCTCGCCGGGAACGCGCAGGCTCACAGCCTTGTGCGTACCCGTCGCCATGAGGACGGCGTCGAAGCCGTCGTCCTTGAGCGCGGCGACGTCGCCGACCCGCGCGTCCGTCTCGATCTCGACGCCGATGGCGGTGACGTTGCGGATGTCGTCGTCGATGACATCGTTCGGGAGCCGGTACGCCGGGATGCCGAGGCGCAGCATCCCGCCCGCCTGCGGCGCGGCCTCGAAGATCTTGACGCCGTAGCCTTTGCGCGCGAGCTGCCAGGCGGCGGTGAGTCCGGCCGGGCCCGAGCCGACGACGGCGACCTTCTTGCCGTTCTGCTCGGGCTTCTCGAGCGTCCCGGCCGCTGCGCCGCCGCCGTTCGTCTCGGATGCGCTGCCCGCCGCCTGGCCATATCGCCGGTCGGCGATGAAGCGCTTGAGGCGGCGGATCGGCAGCGGGCCCTCGAGCTCGCCGCGCGTGCACTCGCCCTCGCAGGGCGCGTAGCAGGCGCGCCCGAGGCTGCCCACGAGCGGCGTCGTCTCGAGCACCAGGTCGAAGGCCTGGTCATACTGGCCGCTGCGCACGCGCGCCACGTAGCCGTGCGCCTTGATGCCGGCGGGACATTCGTAGGTGCAGGGCGAGACGCCCTCGCGGCTGATCACGGCCTTCTTCGGCACCGCCTGCGGGAAGGCGATGAACGCCGCCCGCCGCGAGACCATGTCGGCGTTGTACTCGTCGGGGACGGCCACGTTGCAGGCCATCTCGCACTGGCGGCAGCCGGTGCATGCGGCCTCGTCGACGAACTTCGCCTTCTGCTTGATCTTGGCGTGATAGCCGCCGTCGCCGTCGCCGCGTATGCCCTCGACTTCGGCATACGTGAGGACGTCGATGTTGGGGTGGTGAATCGTGGCGCCCATCTTCGGGGTGGAGATGCAGCTGGCGCAGTCAAGCGTCGGGAAGACCTTGCTGAGCAGGATCATCTTGCCGCCGACGCTGGGCTCCTTCTCGACGATCAGGACCTTGTAGCCCATGTCGCCGAGCTTGAGGGCCGACTCCATCCCGCCGATGCCGCTGCCGACGACGAGAGCGTCGTACTTCTTGGGGGCGCTCATGAGGTCGCCTTACGTGACGGCCCGAGGCCCGAGAGGGCCGTGGCGTACTCGTGCATGTATTTGGTGAAGGGCTCCGCGCAGACGGAGCAGATCGCGGCCATGCGCACACGCTGCGGCTCGAAGCCCTTCTCGACCAGGAGGTCCTGCGCCGTCTGCATGATGCCGGAGGTGCGCTGCGCGCAGTCCGGCAGATAGGCGCACTCCTCCCCGTCGGCGGCGATGAAGACGCCGTCGAATCCTTGCTCCATCGCGTACACGATCCAGCCGGGCTTGACCGCGCTCGTGCACGGGAGGTTGATCACCATCACCCGGGGCGAGTAATGCATGTGCGAGCTACCGGCCAGGTCGATCCCCGGGTCGGAGATGTTGTTGGTGCTGAAGACCAGGATGCGCGGGTCGTAGGGCTGGCCCTCAGGTGCTGCAGCCTCAGTCATGTCACTTCATCTTCTTGACGAAGAGGCGCATGTAGCCGGGCTCCTCGACCACGCCGAGGTACTCGTGACCCATCTTCTTGGACCACGCCGGGAGGTCCTTGGTGGTGCCGCTGTCGGTCGCCTGGACCTCCATGATGCCGCCCACGGAGACGCTGGGGATGCCCTTCTTGGCGGCGAGGATGGGGCCGGGGCAGCTGGTGCCGCGCGCGTCGACGATCTTCTCTGCCTTGATGGTGCTGAGGTCTTCTGACATGGTCTTCTCCTTTGTGATTGTGCTTTCATTCGCAAGCGGTGACGGAGGTCTCCGCTCAAATGCCTCTGCTCGTGGTCGCGCTCCCCCTGGCTCTGGTGGACTTGGTCGGCTACGCCGTGATGGCCGGCGGCTGAGCCTCGAGGAACTCGGCCGCGTGCAGTGACTCACCCTGCTCCATGTGCTGCTCCACCAGAGCCTGGCGGATCAGGGCGCAGGCCTCGATGAACTTCATGTTGGTGACGTGGTAGTAGACCGTCTGCGCCTCCTTGCGGGACGCGACGAGCTTGCGCTCCTTGAGCACGCGCAGGTGCTGCGAGACGTTGTGCACGGAGATGCCGACTTCGGCGGCGAGGTCGCCGACGCACTTCTCACCGTCGCCGATCGCGTGCAGGAGCGCCTGGCGGTGCTCGCTGGCGAGCGCTTTGCAGAGCTCGGCGTGCATGCGGTAGAGGGGCCGCAGGTCTGGCGCCGCGGCGTCTTCTGTGAGCTTGTGAATTTGCATACTTGCTTATATACGCCTATCCGAATGGACGAGTCAATCAAGGCAGGATCGACCCGAATTGACGGCGCCCGGTGCGCGCCTGACAATCGCGATAGAGTCGAACGACAGCCCGCGCAGTCGAACGACCGCCCATGTGCATGACCCGGCGAGGAGTGCCGCGATGGAAGAACGCCTCGAGCGCGAAGTGAACCAGCTCCACGCCAGCATCTGCCAGGCGCTGGCCGACCCCAAGCGCATCCTCATCCTGTACGAGCTGCACGAGGGGCCAAAGACCGTGACGGAGCTCAAGGACGCGCTCCGGGTACCACAGCCGACGGTCTCGCGGCACCTCAAGATGCTCCGCGAACAGCGCCTGGTCTATGGCGAGCGCGATGGCGTGAGCATCCGCTACTCGCTCGCCGACGCGCGCGTGATCGACGCCCTCGACACCATGCGCGCCGTGCTGATCGGCGGCCTCGCCCAGCAGGCTGAGCTGGCCGAGGGCCTCTCCTGACGTGAGCGTCGACAGCTTCGAGGCAAGTCACCGCGGGTCGGCGACGGGTGCTGGGTGCACCCGTCGGCCGACGTGATCGGGGACGTGGAGCTCGGCGCTCGCTGCTGGATCGGGCCGGGCGCCCGGCTACGCGGAGACTACGGCAGCATCGTACTTGGCGACTGCTGCGCCGTGGAGGACAACTGCGTCGTGCACGCGCGCCCCGGCGAGACCTGCACCATCGGCTCGTGGGTGACGCTGGGCCACGGCTGCGTGGTGCACAACGTGGCCCGGCTCGGCGACTACGCTGTGGTCGGCATGGGCGCCGTGGTGAGCGACTGGGCCGACGTGGGCGAATGGGGCGTGATCGCGGAGGGCGCGGTCGTGCCTCAGCGCGCCGTGGTACCGGCGGCGAGGATCGCCGCCGGCGTGCCGGCGCGCCTCCTCGACCGCGCCGTCGACGACGAGTACAAGGCCGCGTGGCGAGGCTTCAAGCAGGTCTACGTCGATCTGTGCGGGCGGTACCGGAGCGGGCTGGGCGCGTAGCCGGCGGGCGGAGCCAGCGGAGCCAGCGGCTTCCCGCCCCAGCCCACAGGTGCATCACCGCGTAGGCACGCCAAGGCCGCCAGCGCTCGGCGAGGGCGCGCGCCGATGCCGCTCGCGCGGGCACGGCCGCGCCGGCCGCCGGAGCGCCCAAGACCGCGAGGCCGCGCAACACGCCGAGATCCGTCGCCGGGAAGGCGTCGGTGTCGGCGAGCGCACGCATGGCGATGTACTCGGTCGTCCAAGGACCGATGCCGGGGATCTCCAGCAGGCGCCGGCGCGTCTCATCCCTGTCGGCGCCGGCGCCGAGGTCGAGCATCCCATGGGCGGTGTCGCGGGCCAACTCCCGGAGCGTCTGGCGACGGGACGCCGGCACGGGGAGGAGTGAGTCGTCGGAACCCAGCAGTGCCTCGGCCGTCGGGAAGACGTGGGTAAGCGAGCCGAACGACAGGGCCAGCGGCTCCCCGAGTGCCCTGACGATCCGCGCCGCGGTCCCGCGCGCGGAGGCGACAGATACTTGCTGGCCGAGAACGGCGCGCACGGCGATCTCGAAGCCGCCGGCTGCGCCGGGGACGCGCTTGCCCGGAGAACCGAGCACGAGCGGCGCCAGCAACGGGTCCGCCCTCAGCACGGCGTCCACCGCCTGCGAGTCGGCATCCAGGTCGAGCAGCGCCCGGCAGCGCCCGACCGCCGCCCCGAGATCGCGCAGATCGGCGAGGTGGACCGCCGCCGCGACGTGCCCGGCCGCTGGCGTCAGTTCCACGACGCCGACGCCCCCGGGCAGCCGCAGCGTGCGCCGGTAGGTGCCGGCGGAGACTTCCTCGACGCCGGGGATCGCGCGTTGGGCGAAGAACGCCAGCAGGCCGTCAGCGTCGAGCGGTATCCGGTGCGGGAGCCGAAGATGCACTGATGTCAGGCCTGGCA
Organism: uncultured Thermoleophilia bacterium; assembly: GCA_903912585.1. Lineage (GTDB taxonomy): Bacteria > Actinomycetota > Thermoleophilia > UBA2241 > UBA2241 > CAIXSE01. Next base: position 7,830 of record CAIWHY010000339.1, read on the forward strand.
CTGAGCGTTCGAACTGTGCTCGGTACTCCGCGCTCGCGAGGCTGGATCGACGCCGGCTTGGCATCCGGGTGCGAGCGCGAGCATGCGCGCGGCGGCGCATCTCCGTCGGCGTGAGCGCGAAGATGGCGCGCACCGTGTCGTTGAACTGCCTCAAGCTGGCGAAGCCGGCTCCGAATGCGACCTCCGCGAACGGCAGTCCGGTGGTCTCGATGAGCAGCCGCGCGGTGTGGGCGCGCTGGGCGCGCGCGAGGCCGAGCGGGCCGGCGCCGAGCTCGGCCTGCAGGAGGCGCCGCAGCTGGCGCGGGCTGTAGGCGAGGCGGCGCGCCAGCCCGTCCACGCCATCGCGGTCGACGACGCCGTCGGCGATCAGCCGCATTGCGCGCCCGGCCACGTCGGCGCGCAGGTTCCACTCCGGTGACCCTGGTGAGGCATCCGGTCGGCAGCGGAGACAGGCGCGGAAGCCGGCGCCCTGAGCGGCCGCGACTGTCGGGTAGAACGATACGTGGCGGCGCTGTGGCGTCATCGCCGGGCAGCTCGGGCGGCAGTAGATCCCCGTGGACGAGACGGCCACATAGAACCAGCCGTCGAAGCGTGCGTCGCGACTCTGCATCGCCTGATAGCAGGTGTCGAAGTCGGGGATCATGGGTCCGTGAGTATAGATCAGCGACTCACGGAAGCTAGCGGGTTTCGGCCGTCAACCGAGGTGTTGACGTTGGGCCATGGACCGCGACCGAAATCCGCCAGAAACTGGGAGCCTCCACCGCCATCATGTTCCCGCGTGACTTGACCCCGACTACACGACCACACGACCACACGACCAGACGTCTGCGCGACCGCACGACTGCACTCTCGACCGGGAGCACAGATGCACGCAAGCAACAGCGACGAGGGGATAGCAGCAACCGACAAGCTCGCCACGGAGGCGGATGATCTCGTGATCCCGTCGCCCATCGGCGCCCTCACGCTTCGTGCAGCCGGCGGTGCTCTGGTAGCCGTCGACTTCTGCCGCGGGGACGGCGACTTCTGCGGCGGGGACGGCGACCTCCGTGGCGGGCTCGGCGGCTGCGACGGCGCGCCCGGTGGCGAGGGCGCGGCCGAGGCGCCCGCCGCGCCCGCCGCGTCGGTTGACCCCGTCCTCCGGGCGGCGGCCGAGCAGTTCGCGGCCTACGTCTCCGGCAGGCTTCGCGAGTTCACCGTTCCGATACGGCCTTCGGGCACCCCGTTCCAGCTTGCCGTGTGGGAAGTTCTGCGACGCATCCCCTACGGAGAGACCGTCCCCTACGGCGAGGTGGCCGCGCGTCTCGGAAGGCCAGGCGCCGCGCGGGCAGTCGGGCGTGCCACTGCGCGGAACCCGCTGCCGGTCGTCGTCCCGTGCCACCGCGTGATCGGCTCCGACGGGGCACTCACAGGCTACGCCGGTGGGTTGGGCGTGAAGCGCACGCTTCTGGCTTTGGAGGCCGGCAGCGCCTCCCGCCTCCGCCCGTCGTGTGGCCTCCCGGCGCATGGGGTATGAGCCCACGTGGAGCAGGGATCCTTCGGTCACCCCTTGGGCCGCGAAGCGGCCGGTCGCGCTCCCGGGCCACCCTGCGCTCGGGAGCGGGAAGGAATGTGGGAGAGCATGAGAGAACCGGCAGACTTCTGCGTCGAGTTCCCCGGGCCGTCGGAGGACGTAGCCATCCTCGCGGCATCGGGCGAGCTCGACATCCACACGAGCCCGGAGTTCAAGGAGCGCCTCGTGAGCGCTGTGGAGGGAGGCGCCGCGCGAGTGGTCGTCGATCTCACCGGGGTCACGTTCATCGACTCCAGCGCGCTCGGCGCCCTCATCGGCGGCGCCCGCCGGTCGGCTCTCAAGCACACCGAGCTCATGATCGTCTGCCCGCCCGGCAGCGTTGCCCGCGTCATCGACCTCACAGGACTCCACAGGGCCTTCGCGATCTACCCCACCCGCGTGGAGGCTCTGGGCGCGCCCGCGCGCTCGCTCGTGGACGCGCTTGGAGAGCCGGTCGGCGCCGCCGAGTAGCGCGGCGGCGCCCGCGCCCCCGCGCATCCAGCGCTCACGAGACGTCCGGCTCCGGCCGATGTAGTCTGCCGGAGCCGATCATGACGACAATAGAGGGGTCACCCATGGAATGTCCCGCTTGCCATCGCGAGCTCACCACCATGACGGTGGGGGGCGTGAGGCTCGACGTGTGCAAGGACGGATGCGCGGGCATCTGGTTCAACGCGTTCGAGCTCAAGAAGTTCGACGAGCCCAACGAGTTCGCGGGCGACGAGCTGTTCGAGATGAAGCCGGCGCCCGGCGTCGTCGTCGATCAGACGCAGCGCTACAAGTGCCCGGAGTGCGCCGACCACCCTGTGATGATGCGCCATTTCGAGAGCGCGAAGCGCGGCGTGACGGTGGACGAGTGCCCCGAGTGCGGCGGCGACTGGCTGGACCCCGGAGAGCTGCGCAACATCCGCGACGAGTTCCCCACCGAGGCAGCCCGCACGCAGGCGGCCCAGGCCTACTTCGACGAGGTCTTCGGCGGGCAGCTGGCGGCCGAGAAGGCGAAGAGCGACGAGCAGCTCGCCAAGGCGCATAAGTTCGCCAACCACTTCCGCTTCATCTGCCCGAGCTACTACATCCCCGGCGAGCAGCAGTGGGGTGCGTTCTAGCAGCGCGCCCGCCCGGCAGAGCGTCGGCCATGCGAGGCGGCAGTTGATGACGACGTTCGTGGCGCTGCTGCGGGCGGTCAACGTTTCCGGGCAGAACGGGATCCCCATGGCGGAGCTGCGCGCGAGCATGGCGGCGTCAGGCTACGACGACGTGCGGACCTACCTGCAGAGCGGCAATATCGTGTTCGCCGCGGCCGCGGCCGCGGAGCAGGAGCTGGCCGCGGAGATCCACCAGCTGATCGCGCGCGAGTTCGGCCACGACGTGAAGGCGCTCGTGCTGACGGCGGCAGAGCTGGCCCGGGTCGCCGCGGCAAACCCGTTCCTGCCGGCCGCCAGGGACACCGCCGCCGTCGAGAGGTTTTCGCATGCGACGTTCCTGGAGGAGCCGGCGCCGGAGGCCGCCTTCGCCGGCCTCGCCTTGCCGGCTCAACCGGGGGAGCAGGCGATGCTGGCTGCGGGCGGCCGCGTCATCTATCTCCATCTGCCGCACGGCTACGGGCGCACGAAGCTGAACACCGGCTACTTCGAGCGCCGCCTGGGTGCGGCGGCGACCACGCGGAACTGGCGCACCGTTCTGGCCCTTGTGGAGATGAGCGCCAGGTAGCCGGCGCTCTTCGGAGGGGTAGTCTGTGCTGAGGGATGCCCGCACGAAGGGAGCTTGACTTCGACATGAGCGGCTCAGCTCAGACCTGGCACCATGGGCTCGTGGCCCGCTGGTGGGCGGAGTTCAACACCGACGGCCCCGAGATCGCCTACTTCAAGGGAATGATCGACCGCTTCGGGGAGCCGGCGCTCGACGTGGCCTGCGGCACCGGCCGCCTCCTCATCCCGTATCTGCGCGCGGGCATGGACGTGGATGGCTGCGACGTTTCCGCCGACATGATCCGCCTCTGTGCCGAGAGGGCGGCGGGCGAAGGGCTCAAGCCTCGCCTCTTCGTCCAGGCGATGCACGAGCTGGACCCGCCGCGCCCCTACAAGACCATCATCGTCTGCGGCGGGTTCGCGCTCGGCGGCTCCCGCCACGATGACGAGGAGGCGCTGCGTCGCTTCCACCAGCACCTGCTCCCCGGCGGCGCGCTCGTCCTCGATCACTACCTGCCCTACGAAGACACCGACCGGTGGCACTACTGGATCCGCGAGGAGCGGCACGAGCTCCCGGAGCCGTGGCCGGCCGAAGGAATGCGTAAGCGCGCCGCCAACGGAGAGGAGATCGAGCTGTTCACCCGGCTGGCAGCGCTGGACCCGATCGAGCAGCTGGCCACCCGCGAGATCCGCGCCCGTCTCTGGCGGGACGGTAGGATCGTCGAGGAGGAGGAGCACGTGCTGCTCGAGCGGCTCTACTTCAGGAACGAGCTTGCGGCGATGCTCGCGAGCGCCGGCTTCCAGAAGATCGAGGTGCTGGGCGACTACACGGAGGAAGCCGCGACTGCGGACACCGGCGTCGTGGTCTGTATCGCCAGGAAGGGCACTGACCCCGGCTCGCAGCCTGGCGCGGCGTGACGAAGGCAGGCCAGCACGGGGAGACGCGTCACGCGGAAGCGCGCGACCGGGATGCGCGCGACTGGGATGCCCGCGACTACGCCGCGCACTCGAACGCGCAACAGGAGTGGGCGCGGGAGCTGATCGGCAAGTTGCGCCTGCGCGGCGACGAGGACGTGCTCGACATCGGCTGCGGCGACGGCCGCGCGACGGCGCTGATCGCCGAGCGGCTCCCCGAGGGGAGCGTCCTCGGCGTCGACAACTCCGCCAGCATGATCGCGTGCGCGGAGGAACAGTTCCCGCCGCCATCCGCTTCGCAGGCACACGCATCCGCTTCGCGGTCCGCGCACTCCAACCTGCGCTTCCGCCTGATGGACGCGGCGCGGCTCGAGCTGCCGCGCGGCTTCGACGTAGCCTTCTCGAACGCCGCCCTGCACTGGGTGCAGGACCACGAGGCGATGCTGCGCGGCGTGCACGCCTGCCTCCGGCCGGGCGGCCGTTTGCTCTTCCAGATGGGCGGCCGCGGCAATGCCGCCGAAGTGCGCGCCGTGGTCGACGAGCTCGTCGCGTGCGCTCCCTGGCGCGACTCGTTCCGCGGCTTCTCCTCGCCGTATCGCTTCTGCGACCCAGACGACTACGAGGCGTGGCTGCCCCGCGCGGGCTTCCGCGCCCTGCACGCCGAGCTCGTCGACAAGGACATGCAGCATGCTGACGACGAGGCCTTTCGCGGCTGGCTGCGTACGACCTGGTTCCCCTACATGGACCGCCTTCCGGCGGCGCGTCGCGGCGCCTTCCTCGACGAGCTTGCCACCTCCTACCTCGCCGCGCACCCGGCCGACGAGCTGGGGGTGATCCACGTGGGCATGGTGCGGCTGGAGGTGGAGGCGGAAGTCGCCTAGAAGAGCGCCTCTTGCGCTCCCTGCGACGGCGCCTCATCTTCCATGTCGCCGGCCGCGACGATCGCCGGCGACTGCTGCCACTCGCGCCCGTCGAGCAGGCGGCCGCCGTCGCGCTGGCCGCGGCCGCCCCAGCCCTTGAACGTGAATGCGACGCCGGCGGCGACGCAGCGGTCGCGCAGGCCGCGCAGCCAATCCGGATCGGGCGGCCTGCGCTCCGCGCCCGACTCGCCGCCGGCTATCACGAGGTCGATGCACGTGAGGTCGAGCGCGTCGAGCGGCCCGAGCAGCGGCTCGGCCGAGATGTGGCGCACGGCTGCGGGCACGCGGCGGAGGGCATCCGCCCGCGCCGCGTAGTCCATCCGCTCGACCGTGACGCCCATCCACAGGTTGGGAGGCCAGGGCAGCGAGGGCGCAAGGGCGAGCAGCCGCTCCGGCCTTTTGGTCAGCACGTGGAAGACGTGGTGCGGCGCGCGTTCCATGACGGCGAACACCTCGCGCACGTACTCGTCGGGGATGCGCCCGTGGAAGAGATCGCTCATCGAATCGACGAAGACGCGCCTCGGCTGCCGCCAGCGCAGCGGCAGCTCCAGGCGCTCCGGCCGCAGCTGCAGGTCGAACCCGAGCTCGTAGTAGTGCCCGGGGATGCCGCGCCAGCGCTCGGCGAAGCGCTCGGCGTAGCAGTGGCGGCACCCCTCCGAGACCTTGGTGCAGCCGCTGACGGGGTTCCACGATTCCCAATGCGCCGGTGGGACACGGTCGTCGCGATCGCTCATGAATGGAGCATGCACCCGCCGGTGCCGCCAGGTCCAATTGCATCATTTATGATACACTCTGCTCATGCCAGCAGCAGACCTCAAGACAGCACAGCAGCGTCTGGCCAGGCTTGATGAGGAGTGACGTGATGAAGAAGCAGCACCTCGGCGGAGACTTTGACGAGTTCCTGCGAGACGAGCATGTTCTGGACGATGCGGAGGCGACGGCCGCCAAGCGGGTGATCGCCTTCCAGATCGCCCAGGAGATGAAGCGCGCCCGCCTGACCAAATCCGAGATGGCGCATCGCATGAAGACCAGCCGGCCCGCCGTGGACCGTCTGCTCGACCCCCAGAATCGCTCGGTCACTCTCTCGACGCTCGAGCGCGCCGCCTCTGCGGTCGGGAAGAAGCTCACAATCGAGCTAACGTAGCTGGGAGGCCCAGGCCTCCCTCGGCCGACCACGTATCGCGGTGGCTCGGCCCTGCTGAAGTCCCGAAGGTCACGCACCGGTATAGGCTGGACCAGCATGGGGTCGAGGCTGAGCAGCCTCGGGCCATCCGGTTCGGGCTGCGGACTGGCTTCCGGGGCATAACCGCACGACTCACTGAAGGGGGAGGTCGTGGCCTACTCGTTCATGGATCTGGCATTCGATGTGCTCAAGAGCGCAGAGAAGGCGCTGACGTACCAGGAGATCTGGCAGACCGGCGAGCTTGATGGGACCGCCAGCAAAGTCCAGACGAAGGGCAAGACCCCATGGACCACTCTCGGTGCTCAGCTCTACGTCGACGTGCGAGACAACCCGGCCTCCCGGTTCATCAAGGTCGGAAAGCGCCCTGCGCGCTTCTTCCTCAAGGCACGCAGCGACGAGATCACCGATGACGTTGTCGCCAAGATCGAGAAGGCGGTGGAGACCGAACCCAAGAAGACGGGTGGGTACAAGGAGCGCGACCTGCACCCCGTGGTCGCGTACTTCACCTACGCCAATCCCGCCTTCAATCACGGCAGGCTGGTGATCACGAAGACGATCTTCCATGAGAAGTCCAAGGGTTCCGGCTACCAGAGCTGGACGCACCCAGACATGGTTGGCTTCTCGATCCCGCTGGATGACTGGTCTACCGACGTCATCGACTTCAACGAGCTCTCGGACAGGAATGCGCTGACCGTGTTCTCGTTTGAGCTCAAACGGTCACTCACCAAGTCCACCTACAGGGAGTCGTTCTTCCAGGCCGTCTCCAACTCGTCCTGGGCTCATCAGGGGTACTTGGTGGCAGCCGAGATCGCGGACGACGACGACCTCCTCGCGGAGCTCGACCGACTGGCGTCGTCATTCGGCATCGGGATCATCCATGTCAATCTGGCCGATCTGGGGGAGTCGCGGGTGGTCTATCCCGCCCGCATCAGGACGGAGCTCGACTGGGAGACGATCAACAAGCTCTGCGAGCAGAACAGCGACTTCAAGAAGTTCCTCCAGAGCGTCAAGATCGATGTGACGGCTCGGAGGATCCATCGGGCCGAGTACGATGCAGTCAAGCCAGATATCGACGAATACGTTGCGAAGCTGCTTGCCGGCGGCGGTTCCTGAGACCGAGTCGGTCTTGTCCGGCCGCCCTGCCCACTATGGTGGACGATACACTGTGAGGGTCGTGGCGCCATAGGGGGAGGGTCCGTGTTCGAGCAAGCCTTCAAGAACATCGACGACGTTCTGTGGAAAGAGGCGGGCTGCACCACCGAGCTCGACTACACGGAGCAGACGTCGTGGCTGCTGTTCCTGAAGTACCTCGACGGGCTCGAGGCCGACCTCGCCGACCAGGCCGCGCTCGAGGGCCGCACCTACGCCTACATCCTCGAGCCGCCCTACCGCTGGGAGGCCTGGGCCTCGCCCAAGGACGCCGCCGGCAAGCTCGACTACAACGCCGCCATGACCGGCGACGACCTGCGCGACTTCGTGAACGGGAAGCTGTTCCCGTTTCTGCACGGCTTCCGCGAGCGGGCGACTGGCCCCAACACGATCGAGTACAAGATCGGCGAGATCTTCAGCGAGATCAAGAACAAGATCCAGAGCGGCTACAACATGCGCGAGATCATCGACCACATCGACGAGCTCCGCTTCCGCTCCCAGGCCGAGAAGCACGAGCTCAGCCACCTCTACGAGGCCAAGATCCGCAACATGGGCAACGCGGGGCGCAACGGCGGCGAGTACTACACGCCGCGCCCGCTCATCCGCGCCATGGTCCGCGTCACCGACCCGCAACTCGGCGAGACCATCTACGACGGCGCCGCCGGCTCGGCCGGCTTCCTCTGCGAGGCCTACGACTACCTCAAGGCCGCCCACCCCGAGCGCACCACCGAGGAGGACCGCACCCTCCAGGAGCGCACCTTCTACGGCAAGGAGAAGAAGTCGCTCGCCTACGTGATCGCGATCATGAACATGATTCTGCACGGCATCGAGGCCCCCAACATCCTGCACACCAACACGCTCACCGAGAACCTCGCCGACGTCCAGGAGAAGGACCGCCACGACGTCGTGCTCGCCAACCCGCCCTTCGGCGGCAAGGAGCGCAAGGAGGTCCAGCAGAACTTCCCCATCCGCACCGGCGAGACCGCCTTCCTCTTCCTTCAGCACTTCATCAAGATGCTCAAGGCCGGCGGCCGCGGCGCGGTGGTGATCAAGAACACGTTCCTCTCCAACGGCGACAACGCATCCGTAAGCCTGCGGAAGTTGCTGCTTGAGAGCTGCGACTTGCACACGGTGCTCGACTGCCCCAGCGGCACCTTCCAGGGCGCCGGCGTGAAGACCGTTGTGCTGTTCTTCGAGAAGGGTGCCCCGACGCGCAAGGTCTGGTACTACCAGCTCGACCCGGGCAGGAATCTAGGGAAAACGAACCCGCTGAACGACGACGACCTCGCCGAGTTCGTGGAGCTGGCGAAGACGAAGGCCGACTCGCCCAAGAGCTGGACTGTGGACGCTGACGACATCGACCCGAACACCTGGGACCTCACCGCGAGGAACCCCGACGGCGGCGAGGAGATCGTGCACCGCAGCCCGCAGGAGATTTTGGACGAGATCGCGGCGCTGGACGCGGAGAGCGCGAAGGTGCTGGCGAGGATCAGGGCCTTGCTGTGAGAGGCGGGTGGGAGCGCAAGAGAGTCAGCGAGATTGCGCTGCATTCACTTGGCAAGATGCTCGACAAGGCCAAGAACAAAGGCGAGTTGAGGCCGCATCTCCGCAACTTCAACGTCCGCTGGTTCGACTTCGACCTGTCGGATGTTCATGAGATGCGGTTCACGCCCGAAGAGGCAACGAGATACACCGTCGTCGCGGGCGACGTTGTTGTATGCGAAGGTGGCTATCCGGGGCGCGCAGCCATCTGGGATCAGGACGAACCCATCTACTTCCAGAAGGCGTTGCACCGGGTTCGCTTTCACGAACCGCAACGCAATAGATGGTTCCTCTACTACCTGTATGCCAAAGACCTTGAAGGCACTCTCAAGAGCCACTTCTCGGGCACCGGCATCCAGCATTTCACTGGCGAGGCACTTGCAGAGTTCGAAATCCCGTTGCCTCCTCTGTCGGAACAGCAGCGGATAGTCGGCATCCTCGACGAAGCGTTCGACGACATCGCTACGGCGCGGGAGAGAGCGGAGAGGAATCTCCGCAACGCCCGCGCCCTCTTCGAGAGCCACCTCCAGTCCGTATTCACACGGCGCGGCGACGGATGGGAGGAAACAACGCTGGAGAACGTGCTCGCTGTTCAGCCGCAGAACGGATGGTCTCCTCCGGCAGCGAATCACTCGGACTCGGGAACGCCCGTCCTGACGCTCTCCTCCGTCACGGGATTCCGCTTCAGGCCCGACAAGATCAAGTTCACGTCTGCTCCCACCGATCCTGGGCGACGCTATTGGGTCCAGAACGGCGACCTCTTGATGACGAGGAGCAACACGCCGCAGTTGGTTGGACATGTGGCGATTGCCGCGGGCATCAGCGAGCCGACGATCTACCCCGACCTGATCATGCGCATGAATCCTGCACCGGAGCGCGTCATGACGGAGTTCCTCTACTACCAGATGCGTTCACCTACGCTGCGGAAGGAAATCACAGGCAGAGCACAGGGTGCGAATCCTACGATGAAGAAGGTCAGCAACGGCGCGGTCAGGACGCTACCGCTTCGCTTGGCGTCCATCTCGACCCAGCGAGAGATCGTCACGACGCTCAATGCTCTTGGCGGTGAAGCGGACTGTCTGGAGTCCATCCACCGGCGCAAGCTCACCGCCCTGGATGAGCTGAAGCGGTCGCTCTTGCATCAGGCCTTCACCGGGCGGCTGTAGTCGCGACCGGCAATGACGCCACGAGTCATTAACGATGTCATTTCGCGGTCGCATGATTCATTTCGGCAGCTAGACACCATGAAGACCGGTTGCCAAGCCACTGATCTTCATGGTCGACCGGCGCCCATCGAGTGCGCGCCGTCAATTGCGTCAAGATGCATTAGCGATATCACGAAGCCGCTTCATTTCCCCGAGGCGGCGCTTCAGGTGTCATCCCGGGGGCCACTTGACTCATAACTTGACTGATGCTTGACTGACCGCATGGCCTACGAGCCTCATTTCGAGATCAGTCCGCGTCTGCTGGCCTTGGTGGAAGCAGTCGCCGCGCTGCGCGAACGCATCCAGGGAGCGGCGGTCGAGCTGTCGTGGATCCCGGCGCTTCAGAAGGACACGCGTACGCGTAACGTCCACGCCTCGACGGCCATCGAAGGCAATCCGCTCACACTCGAAGAAGTGCGTGCGCTTGAGGAGGGCAGCGACGCAGCCCTCCCTGAGGCGCGCGCCCGGCGCGAAGTGCTCAACTACTTCGCCGGCCTGCGCTACGTGGAGACTCACGCCGGCACGGCGACCATCCGGCACGACGACGTCTTTGCACTGCACCGCATCCTTGCTGCCGGCGTGATGGACCAAGGCGAGGCCGGCCGCTACCGCGCCATGCAGGTGCAGGTAGGCGGGTACATGCCGCCCGCGCCCGGCGATGTCTCCGGGCTGATGTTCGAGCTTCTGGACTGGTGGAACCGGGCAGCGGGCGACCTATCTCCCGTCCTCAGTTCCGCCGTTGTGCACTATCGCTTCGAGGCGATCCATCCATTCGCCGACGGCAACGGCCGCGCCGGCCGCGCCCTCGCGCTCTGGGAGCTGTACCGGCGCGGCTTCGACACGCATCACATCTTCTCGGTCGACGAGTTCTACTGGGCGGACCGTCCGCGCTACTACGCGTCCTTGCAGGCCGTCCGCGAGCAAGGCGACGACCTCACCAGCTGGCTTGAGTACTGCGCGGAGGGCTTGAACCAGACTCTAGAGAACGTGTGGCTGCGTATCCAGGCGCTCCACGTCGACGCATCGCAGAAGCTGGTGTTGCGCCCCAGACAGGAGAGGCTTCTGCAGCTCCTGCGCGACCAGGGCAGCATGGCGCCGGCCGAGATCTGGGCGGCGCTCGGCGTGTCGAAGCAGGGCGCGATGGATCTGCTCCGCCCACTGCTCGAAGCGGGGCTGGTGGAGAAGATCGGCAGCAAGAAGACGGGGCGCTACGCCCTGCGGCGGCCATGAACGAAGCCGAGACTCGCGCCGAGCACATCGACCCCGCCCTCAAGGCGGCCGGCTGGGGCGTCGCCCAGGGTAGCCGCATCCTGCGCGAGTACTCGATCTCGCCGGGCCGCATCGAGGGCGCGGGCCGGCGCGGGAGCCCGCTCACCGCCGACTACGTGCTCGTCCATCGCAACCACAAGCTGGCCGTGATCGAGGCGAAGGCGTGGGACAAGCCGCTCACGGAGGGCCTCGGCCAAGCGAAGAACTACGCCGAGAAGCTCGCCGTTCGCTTCTGCTACGCGACGAACGGCCAGGGCATCTACGCCGTCGACCGCGACGAGACGGCCGGCTGGGAGGGCGAGGTGGCGCAGTATCCCTCGCCGGACGAGCTCTGGGCGCTCACCTATGCCGAGGCCAACGCCTGGCGCGACCGCTTCGCCGCCGTACCCTTCGAGGACAAGGGCGGCTCGCACCCGGCGCGCTACTACCAGGACATCGCCGTCGAGCGCGTGATGGAGGCGATCGCCGCCGAGAAGCAGCGCATCCTCCTCACTCTGGCCACCGGCACCGGCAAGACCTTCATCGCCTTCCAGGTCGCCTGGAAGCTCTTCCAGAGCCGCTGGAGCCTCACCCGCGAGCCCACGCGCCGCCCGCGCATCCTCTTCCTCGCCGACCGCAACATCCTCGCCAACCAGGCCTACAACGCCTTCAGCGCCTTCCCCGAAGACGCGATGGTGCGCATCAGCCCGGCGGACATCGCCAAGAAGGGCAAGGTGCCCAAGAACGGCAGCCTCTTCTTCACCATCTTCCAGACCTTCATGAGCGGCAGCGATGCACACGGCGAGCCGGCGCCTTACTTCGGCGAGTACGCGCCCGACTTCTTCGACTTCATCGTCGTCGACGAGTGTCACCGCGGCGGCGCCAACGACGAGAGCAACTGGCGCGGCATCCTCGAGTACTTCGCGCCGGCGGTGCAGCTCGGGATGACGGCGACGCCGAAGCGCGCAGGCAACGCCGACACCTACGCCTACTTCGGCGAGCCGGTCTACATCTACTCGCTGAAAGAGGGCATCAACGATGGCTTCCTTACGCCCTTTAAGGTGAAGCAGATCAGCACGACGCTCGACGAGTACGTCTACACGCCCGACGACCAGCTCATCGAGGGCGAGGTCGAGGTCGGCAAGATCTACGTCGAGGAGGACTTCAACAAGGTCATCGAGATCCGCGAGCGCGAGCGCTACCGCGTGCGGCTGTTCATGGAGCAGATGGACCAGCGCGAGAAGACGCTGGTCTTCTGCGCGACCCAGGTCCACGCCCTGGCGGTGCGCGACCTCATCAACCAGATGAAGACGAGCAAGGACCCGAACTACTGCCAGCGCGTGACCGCCAACGACGGCGAGCTCGGCGACCAGGCGCTACGCGCGTTCCAGGACAACGAGAAGACGATCCCCACCATCCTCACGACCTCGCAGAAGCTCTCGACCGGCGTCGATGCCCGCAACATCCGCAACATCGTGCTCATGCGCCCCATAGGCTCGATGATCGAGTTCAAGCAGATCATCGGCCGCGGCACGCGCCTCTACGACGGCAAGGACTACTTCACGATCTACGACTTCGTGGAGGCGCACCACCACTTCAAGGATCCGGAGTGGGACGGCGAGCCGCTCGAGCCCGAAGCCTGCGAGATCTGCGGCAAGTATCCCTGCGAGTGCATCAAGGAGGTCTGCCCGGAGTGCGGCCAGCGCCCTTGCGTCTGCCCCTGCCCGGACTGCGGCGAGCACCCCTGCGTCTGCCCGTGCGAGAAGTGCGGCAAGTACCCTTGCGAGTGCCCCTGCCCCAAGTGCGGTGAGTGGCCCTGCGTCTGCGAGCGCAAGGGCAAGGCCCGCGTGAAGCTCGCCGACGGCAAGGAGCGCACCATCCAGCACATGATGTGCACCACGTTCTGGCACCCCGACGGCACGCCGATGAGCGCGCAGGCGTTCATGGAGCTGCTGTTTGGCGAACTGCCGGACTTCTTCGCCGACGAGGCCGAGCTGCGCGCCCTCTGGAGCGCGCCCGACACGCGCAAGAAGCTACTCCAGGGTCTCGCCGAGAAAGGCTTCGGCGGGGACCAACTCGCCGAGATGCAGAAGATCATCGACGCTGAGAAGAGCGACCTCTTCGATGTGCTCGCGCACGTCGCCTACGCGCTCCCGCCCGAGACGCGCGAGCAGCGCGCCGGCCGCGCCCAGGTCGCGATCCATGCCGAGTTCGACACGAAGCAGCAGGCCTTCCTCGACTTCGTGTTGGTGCACTACGTGAGTGAAGGCGTGCAGGAGCTCGACCAGGAGAAGCTCGCACCACTGCTCAAGCTGCGGTACCACGACTCGATCCACGACGCGATCGCCGACCTCGGCAAGCCGGAACTTGTCGCGCGGGTCTTCGCCGGCTTCCAGAAGTATCTGTACCAGCCGGCAGGCGCCGCGGCCTGACCTGCTCCGCTGACCGAGGGCTCAAGCCGCTTTGTCATCACGCGGGCGCGATTGTCCACGATGCTCACCATTGCACCACGTCATAGGCTTGCGGCGTGACTTCTGTGGTATCAAATGATACTTTGGGCCCACATGTGGGAACGCTTGCTATGGACAGGCCGGTGTGACCAAGCGCCGCCACGCCCGCGAAGTACCGCCCGGTGATCCCATACGGGGAGTCATCCAAGGCTTGGCCGAAGACCCGATGCACGTGCATTTCGACACGAGGGCTTTTGGGACGGCCGCCTTCGAGATGGAACTCACTGCCGCCGGAGTCCGCGGACTGATTGAGACTGCGGCAGCCGGTGCTTGCAGGTTGTGGGTCACCAGGTCTCAGCATGCGCCGGGCCTGAGAGGGCAGACGATCTACCAGATCTGCCCCGAGTGCGGCGAGTCCGACCTCTTCATCGAGTTCAAGATCTCATCCGACCAGGAGCTCTGGGTGTTCTCGATCCACGAAGACTCAGAGAGAGGGAAGTACAGATGAGCTTGCAGTGCGCATCCTGTGGCAACGTGACCATGGTCGATCAGCATGGCGACTATTCGTATAGGTGGCCCGAAGAGCTCTCCAGAAAGCCGTCCGTCTTCAGGGGCGCGGATTGGCGAGAGTGCCGGAACTGTGGGGTGGTGCTTCTCTCGCCGTCGCTGATTGAGAGGATCGAGATCAAGAGGTACAAGATCGCCGGCCTGCTCACGCCTGCGGAAGTCAAAGCGGCGCGAACGCGACTCGGTCTCACGCAGGTCCAGATGGCGCGGCAACTGGGCGTCGGCGACAAGAGCTACACGCGCTGGGAGAACGGGCTGTCGATCCAGAGCAAGGCCATAGACACTCTGATCCGCGCGGTCATCCTCTTCCCGGACGTCCTGACGGCTGTGGAGCAGTCTCGCCGCAGTTGACGAGAGGCTCACGGTCGCGCGCCCTTGTTTAGTGACCACTAACTTATGGTACACTGCTTCCCATGAAGGCAACGACACGCATCAGCAAGGACGAACGGCGGCGCGAGATCGTCGAGGCCGCCACCCGTGAGTTCGCGGTCAGCGGCCTGCACGGCACGCCGGTGGGCGCGATCGCCAAGCGGGTCGGCGTGTCACAGCCGTATCTCTTCCAGCTGTTCGGCACCAAGAAGGCGCTCTTCATCGCTGCCGTGCAGCGCACCTTTGAGCGCACCGTGGCGGCGTTCCGGACCGCGGCGGCGGAAGCGGGTGAAGACGCCGGCCCCGCCGACATCCTCATGAGCATGGGCACGGCGTATCAGCGTTTGCTGGACGATCGCGGCCTCCTGCTCATGCAGATGCAAGCCTACGTGGCGTGCGAGGACGAGGAGATCCGCGACGTCGTGCGCGACGAGATGCTGCGCCTCGTGAGCTTCGTGCAGTCGGCCTCCGGGGCGCCGGAGGCGGCGATCCGCGAGTGGCTCGCCTACGGCATGCTCATGAACGTGGTGGCCGCGATGGACCTCACCGACGTCGACGCGGATTGGGCGCGCATGATGTGCCCCGTCACCGGGACGGCGCTGGCCGCCATGGCGGCGGACGCCGTCGCCAAGGCGAAGCGTACAGGCGAGGAGGCATTGACGAAGTAGACGACGCGGGCCGGGCGTTCGGCTCCAGGCCGGACCCGGCCCATTCTTTGGCCCAGAGAACTAAGTGAGTACTAACTGACTAACCCGGGAATCACACCGGGATCGACAGAAGGAGATGACAACAATGAGTGCACGGACGGCGACCATCTGGACCTTCGTGGTCACGAGCGTCGCGATCTTCATGGTCTCGCTCGACAACCTGGTCGTGACCACCGCCCTGCCGGTGATCAAGCACGACCTCGGCGCTTCACTGCAAGGCCTCGAATGGACGGTGAACGCCTACACCCTGACGTTCGCCGTCCTGCTCCTGACGGGTGCCGCACTCGGCGACCGGTTCGGGCGCAAGCGGATGTTCCTAACCGGCCTTGCGATCTTCACGCTGGGCTCGGCGTTCGCGGCGCTGGCGCCGAGCATCGGCGCGCTCATCGCCGCACGGGCCATGCAGGGCGTCGGCGGCGCGATCGTCACGCCGCTCACCCTGACGATCCTCTCCGCGGCAGTGCCTCCGGCCCGCCGCGGCATGGCGCTCGGCATCTGGGGCGGCGTGAGCGGCCTCGCCGTCGCGCTCGGCCCGGTCGTCGGCGGCGCGATCGTCGACGGTCTGTCCTGGCAGTGGATCTTCTGGCTGAACGTCCCCATCGGCCTCGCCCTCCTGCCGATCGCGCTCCTGCGCCTGACTGAGTCCAAGGGCGCGAACCGCTCGCTGGACCTGCCCGGCCTCGGCCTTGCCAGCGTCGGCCTGTTCGGCATCGTCTGGGGCCTGGTCCGTGGCAACGCGCACGGCTGGACCAGCCTCGGCGTCGCCGGCCCTATCGCCGTCGGCATCGTCCTGCTCGGAGCGTTCGTCCTCTGGGAGCGGCGCACTCCGGAGCCGATGGTCCCGCTGCGGTTCTTCCGCAACCGCGCCTTCTCGGCGGCCAACGTCACCTCGCTGCTGATGAGCTTCGGGATGTTCGGCTCGATCTTCCTGTTGGCGCAGTTCTTCCAGATCGTGCAGGGCTACACGCCTCTCCAGGCCGGTATCCGGACGCTGCCGTGGACGGCCATGCCGATCATCGTCGCGCCGATCGCCGGCATGCTCAGCGACCGCATCGGAGCTCGTCCGCTCCTGGTCGCGGGCATGGCGCTCATGGCGGCGGGCCTCGGCTGGATGGCGATCGTCACCAGCCCGACCGTGGCCTACCTCTGGCTGGTCCCGGCGTTCGTGATGGCCGGCGTCGGCATGAGCCTCTACTTCGCGCCGGTCGCCAACCTGGTGCTGAGCACGGTGCGGCGCAAGGAAGAGGGCAAGGCCAGCGGTGTGAACAACACGGTCCGCGAGGTCGGCGGCGTGTTCGGCGTCGCGGTGCTGGCGAGCGTGTTCTCGGCCGCCGGCAGCTACCTGAGCCCGCAGTCCTTCGTCAACGGCATGGTCCCGGCGATCTGGGTCGGGGCCGCGGCGGTGGCGCTCGCGGGCGTCGCCGCGGTGCTCATCCCGCCGAAGGAGGACGTGGTGCCGGATTCGGTGAGCCTGCTCGAGCGCGGCGAGCGCGAGGGCTTGGACGCGAGCGTCGCCGAGCTCGCCTGCGAGTCGGACGCCGCCTGAAACAAGTCAGCGACCAAGACCCGGTCAACGGCACCGTCGGCACCACCGCCGACGGTGCCGTTGTGCGTACGCCATTCGGCTTCGCGCGCCGGCGCCGTTGTGCGTACGCCATCCTGCCCCGCGCACCGGCGCGGCGAGTCGCCGGGAGCACCGAGCTACATGATGGAGTCGCCCGCCAGCACGTACCGGTCGAAGCGGGCGAAGGGGCGCGAGGCGCACACGAGGCCGGTCACTCCCTCGAAGGCGAAGCCGGACTCCCAGAGGACGCGCTGAGCGGTGAGGTTCGGGCCCGGCACGACGACGGTGGCCCGCTCTTGCCCGCGCGCCGCGAGCTCGGCCACAACGAAGCGCAGGGCCGCGGCTTGATCGCCGGGGCGCAGGCCGGCGATGGGTCCTACGGAGCCGGCGCCCTCGGTGTGGTCGCCGCCGAGATAGGCGTAGGCGACCGCCCGCCCTCTGCGGCGGAGCAGCCAGCCGGGATGGTCTGGCCGGCTCAGGAACCAGAGGTGGTCGGGAGTCCGGTCGAACCCGAGGACCGCTTCGTCGATCTCGCGCAACTCGCCGAGATGGGCCGGCCCGAGCGGTTCCGCGTCGAGCCCTCGCCTGCGCGGTGCGCCGTATGCCCTGACCTCCGCGGCCGGTCCGCAGAGCACGAGGAGCGCGTGCTGCGGGTAGATGCCGTGGCGCGCGTACAGTCCGTTGGAGACCGGGTTGGCCGCGTTCGAGGTGAGGGCCGTCGCGCCGCCGGCGACGGGCAGTCCGTCGAGCGCTGCCTCGAAGAGGCGCCGCCCGAGACCCTGCCCCTGCCACTCCGGCAGCACGAACAGGCCGGCGCAGTACGAGAACGCGTCGCGGACGAGGCCGGCGCCGAAGGCGACCGGCCGATCGCCGTCGCACGCGAGGCAGAACCTGCCGCCGTCGGTCTCGATGATGTGGCTCAAGGTCGGCACGGCGTGGTCCTCTGGGGCGTCGAATGCGGGGAGTCCTTGCCGGCCGGCGAGGTCGTCGAGTGCCGCGGTGATGATCCGTGAGGCGGCGGCGGCGGTCGCGCGGACGGCGGCGCTGCCGAGGTCGCCGGCGCGCCGGATCACCAGAGCGTCCGCGGCAGCGTGGCTCCGGCTGCCCTTGACAGCACTCATCCGACCTCCAGACGGCGACGGCAGTGCGCTCGATTCTACCTGCCCGCGCATGGGTTCGTTTGACGCGAACGCCACGGGGAATCGGGTAGAGGACGCTCGGAAGGAGACCCCATGGACGAGAGCCCGACCCGCCAGCTCGCCGACGACCACGAGTACGTCATGCTGGTCGT
Source organism: uncultured Thermoleophilia bacterium (assembly GCA_903912585.1). Lineage (GTDB taxonomy): Bacteria > Actinomycetota > Thermoleophilia > UBA2241 > UBA2241 > CAIXSE01. The sequence continues at coordinate 26,177 of CAIWHY010000339.1, forward strand.
CGGCGCCATGAACGCGGAGGTCGCGTACATCGAGCGCACCGGCCGCGTCCACGCCGACCGCGTGGCGCAGATGATCGACTTCACGCGCAACTTCACCGACGGCGATCACCACGCCAAGGAGGAGGACCTCCTCTTCCCGTTCCTGGAGGAGCGCAGTGCCGCCGCCGCGGGCACGATCAGCGTCCTGCTGAGCGAGCACGAGGCGGCGCGCGACTGCATCCGCGCCATCGCCGCGGCGCTCCCGGACGCGGCGCGGTCAGACGTTGCCCCGCCGGACGCCGGTGGAGATGGCGCGGCCGGCCCGGACGCCGAGCGCAGCGCGGCCGCCCGGGCCATCGTCGCCGAGAACCTGAGGCTCTACGCCTTCCTGCTGCCGCTGCACATCGGCAAGGAGGACAGCGTGCTCTTCCCGCTCATGGACGAAGTGCTGAGCGTCCGGGAGCAGGAGATGCTCGGCGAGGACTTCGCCCGCGTCGAGCGTGAGGCGGGCAGCCGGGAGGCGGCCAAGCGCTACCACCGGCTGGCGCACACGCTCGCCGAGCCGCCGGTCGACTGAGGCCTCCGGGCCGCGCGTCAGCCCGGCAGCGCCGCCGCGCGTCAGTCCGGCAGCGGCGCCGTGTCCCATCCCGACGGCGAGAACACCGCTCCCGGCTCGGCGCCGATGATCAGCATGCAGGTGCCGGCGTCCCGCGCCACGGCGCCGCGTATCGTCGCCGGATCCGGCACGTAGAGGAACGTCCCCGCCGGCGCGTCGATCTCTTCCCCCTCGACCCGATACGTCGCGTGGCCGCTCACGATGAGGAAGAGTTCCTCGTGGCCCACGGCGGCCTCGTCGTGGTCGTGCGTGAGTACGTCGCCTGCTTTGGTGGCGCGGGCGAGGTTTGTGCCGAACGAGCCGATGCCGAAGAAGCGGCGCACCGGCTTCCACTCTGTGGTCGGGTAGTCCTCGTCGATCTCGAACGGCAGGTCGTCGATGTGCGCCGCCGTGTACTTCGCTTGCCCCTGCGTATCGCCCATGGTCATGGTCCCTTCGGTGTGCTGATGGTGCCGCGAGTCTAGCAGGAGGGCACGGCGCGGCTCGCACGTCGCGCCGAAATCGGTTTGCCGGTCGGTGGACCGGGAAGCACGAGCCCATCGGCTCCGCCGATCCCATGGCAGTCCCGCCGTCTGCGAGGTGATGTGCGCGTGAAGAGACTCAACATAGCGGCGCCCGAGTTCGTCTACGACGCCGAGGATCCGGAAGGCTTCCGGGCCGGCATGCTCCGTGCCGGCCCGCTGCTGGACGCGCGGCAGCTTGGGGCGAGCGTGTACGAACTGCCGCCGGGCCAGGCGATCTGCCCGTACCACTACGAGTACGGCGAGGAGGAGTGGCTGCTGGTCTTGAGCGGCCGGCCGGTGCTGCGGCACCCGGGCGGCGAGGACGCCCTCGAGCCGTGGGACCTCGTCGCGTTCCCCACCGGCCCCGACGGCGCACATGGCGTGCGCAACGACAGCGCCGAGACGGTGCGCGTGCTGATGTTCTCGAGCGTGGTCGTGCCGACCGCGACCGCGTATCCCGACAGCGGCAAATTGGGCATCTGGACCGGGCACAAGGACGAGGACGTGATGGTGAGACGCACGAGCGCCGTCGACTACTACGACGGTGAGACCGGCGGGGGCGGCTGACGCCGCCCCCGCCGGATCGTCACGTGGTACGCGGGGTCGCCGTCAGGACGCGTCGCCCTCGGGCC
>CAIWHY010000340.1 GCA_903912585.1 uncultured Thermoleophilia bacterium
CCCGCGCCGCCGCGAGCGCCGGTTCATGCCGGCCACCGACACCGGCGAGAGCGGCCGCCCGAAGGGGTCGATGAACACGGAGACGAGCTCACCCTTGGCCGGCAGGCTGCCCTCGAGCATCTCCACCGTGTAGGTGAGCTTGTCGCCCTCGAGTTGCGGGTCCTTGAGGACGACGATCGCGTCCTCGGGCGTCGAATCGCCCTTCTCGACGAAGCTGATCACGGCGTTCGGCGGGTCGGCGGCGAAGCTGTTCTCGCCCTCGCCCCACTCCTCGACGAACTTCTTGGTCGTGAGGTGACCGACCACGCGCTGCGGGCGGTCGGAAAAGTAGAGGGTGGCGGGCGAGAGGCCGTGGAAGGTGACCTTGTCGCCGTCGGTCGTCATCTCGCGCGCGGTCTGCGCGAACAGGGCCTCGATGTCTTCGAGGGTCTTCTCGATGTCGTCGGTCATGGTGCTTCCTCCGTCGTTCTTTGCATATGTCGTCTGCTCCGTTGTCTTCTACCGCCGGGCGCCGAAGCCAAACGCTCGCGCCGGGCGCCGGCTCAGCCGGCGATGCCCGCCGCCACCGCCTGGTGCGCGGCGTGCTGGTGCAAGGCCTTCTCGTCCTCGTGCGCGTTCGGCTTGAGGTCGAAGACGACCTCCTTGACGGTGCCCGTGAACGCGTAAGGCGCCTTGCCCTCGTAGGCGAGGTCGACGACGAGGCCGTTGTCACGGCCGATGTCCATGCCCGCGTAGGAGGTGAACGTGACCGGCACAGTGTGGTCGAGCCGGCCTTCACCCACCTGCTTGTCGTTGGCCCAGAGCGTCACCTTGCCGCCCGCGCCGGGCTTGGGGGCGTCTGCCTCGAACAGCATCTTCACGGTGACATCGCCTGTGGGGATCGGCTCGTTCGACACCTGCTTGAAGGTGTCGACGCCCAGGAACGAGTAGGTGTGAGTCAGGAGGCCCTTCTCGTCGACCCAGAGTGCGTAGCCGCCGATGAAGTCGGCGTTGGCGACGATGACGCCCTCGGCGCCGCCGTCCGGGACGTGCAGCTGCGCCTCGATCGCGTAGGAACGCCCCTGGATGCGGGGGACCATGCCGAACTGGATGTTCTGGACGTCGCCGGCGAACCTGAGCCGCGTGATCGTCGGGAGCGGCGGGAGGATGCCGTAGAGCACACACAGGCCGCCCATCAGAGGAAGCACCCTGTTGCGCTCCGCCTCCTGCCACCAGAGCTCCTGGAGCTCATTGACCTTGTCGGGGTGCTGAGCTGCGATGTCGTGGGCCTGGGAGAAGTCGTCGGGGAGGTAGTAGAGCTCCCAGCCGGCGTCGCGGTCGGGATCCCAGTCGGCCTCGGGTCCGAACTTCGCGAGAGTCTCCGGCGAGATGTCCCAGGGCAGGCGGTCCGGTCGTGAGGCCGCCCACCAGCCATCCTTGTACATGCCGCGACTGCCGAGCATCTCGAAGTACTGCGTCGTGTGCCGCTCCGCGGCCGTTGCCTCCTCGAACGTGTAGAGGAAGCTGGTGCCGTCCATCGGCTCCTGCGCGATCCCGTCGACCTGCTTGGGCTCCGGGATGCCGGCCGCCTCGAGGATGGTGGGGCCGATATCGATGCAATGTGTGAATTGGCGGCGCAGCGTCGTGTCGGGCTTGATCCGGCTGGGCCAGGCGACGACCATCGGGTCGCGGGTGCCGCCGAGGTGACTTGCCGTCTGCTTCCCCCACTTGAACGGCGCGTTGCAGGCATGGGCCCACGCTGCGGCGCAGTGCGGGGCCGTGTGCGGGCCGCCCAGAGCGTCGGCGCCGCCATACTTCTCGATCAGCTTGATCTGGTCGTCGGCGTCGAGCACGAGACCGTTGAGGAAGGTCAGCTCGTTGAACGAGCCGGTGGTCGTGCCCTCCATGCTGGCGCCGTTGTCACCCCAGATGTAGAAGATCAGCGTGTTGTCGAGGTCGCCCTGCTCCTCGATGGAGTCGAGCAACCGGCCGATGTTCCAGTCGGCGTTCTCCTGGAAACCGGCGTAGACCTCCATCTGGCGGGCGTAGAGCTTCTTCTGCGTGTCCGAGAGAGAGTCCCACGCCGGAAGAGCATCGGGCCGCTGAGTCAGCTCAGCGTCCTGCGGGATGATCCCGAGCTTCTTCTGGCGCGCGAACGTCGCCTCGCGCAGGTTGTCCCAGCCGTCGTCGAACTTGCCCTTGTACTTGTCGGCCCACTGCTTGGCGACGTGGTGCGGCGCGTGGGCGCAGCCCGTGGAGTAGTACATCATCCACGGCTTCTCGGCATCCTGCGCGCGCACGGCGTGCAGCCACTCCACGGCCTTGTCGGTGATGTCGTCCGGGAAGTAGTACTGCCCGCCGTCCTTGCTCTCAGTCGGCACGCCGATGACCCAGTCGTCCTGCGTGATGATCGGGTCGTATTGGCCGGCGGCGCCGCTCAGGAAGCCCCACCAATGGTCGAATCCCCACGACTTGGGCCAGTGGTCGAACGGGCCGGCCGCACCCTGGACGTTGTTCGGAGTCAGATGCCATTTGCCGAACCCGCCGGTGACGTACCCGTTCTCCCTGAGGATGCGCGGAACTGCGGCGCAGCTCCGCGGCTTGGCAGCGCTGTAGCCGGGGTAGGGGCCGGGGAACTCGGCGACAGAGCCGAAGCCGACGCGGTGCTGGTTGCGCCCAGTGAGCGTCGCCGCCCGCGTCGGCGAACACACGGCCGTCACGTGGAAGGCGTTGTACGTGACGCCCATCGCTCGCACTCGATCGTAGGTGGGAGAAGTGACGGGTCCGCCGAAGCTCTCGATCGCGCCGAACCCCGCGTCGTCGATGAGGACGAGGAGGACGTTCGGCGCGCCCTCGGGCGCCTTGGGCCCGGGGATCATCGACCAGTCGGCGACTGAGTCGCGCAGCGTGCGACCGGCGGTGCCGCCGAAGGCCTTGTCCGGGATCGGCAGCACGGTGCGGTCGGGGACGAACTTGAGCGCGGCCTCCGCAAGGGCGTCCTTGAGGCCGCGCACGCCCTTCTTGTCCATCTGGGCGACCGACTTGGCCGGCGTGCCCGCCAGCGCCCGCTCGGCGGCGAGGCGGTCGTCGTCGTCCACCATGGCGATGATGGCGGCCGTGCCCGGCTTGAGCTTGTCGCCGAGGCCGGTCTCCATGCCGCTGTCGACCTTGTGCTTGGTGAACTTGCCGATCAGGCCGCCGGCGGCCGCACCGACCGCGACCGACGCCAGCAGCGGCGGCGCCGCGAGGCCGACCAGCAGGCCGACGCCGCCGCCCCAGCCGAGGCCCTTGCGGCCGAGGTGGTCGGCCGTGTGGGCGACCCTGACCTGGCCGTCGGCGTCGTGCTCGACCAGGATCACGCCCTCCGTGCGGACCTTCTTGTCCTTGGCGAGCTCCACCAGTCCGTCAAAGTCCTTCTGGGCCGCCTCGACCGTCGGGTAGCCTGCCATGATGACGCTGTAGCTGTCAGCCACGATCCCCTCCTGTTCGTGAACGTCCGTTCATTGTCGCCTCAGTTCAGAGCGTCGCGAAGATCTCGTGCGAGAGCATGCCGCCGGCGACCGTCCGCGCCGTGAAGCCGTTCTGCATTAGGATGCGCGTCGCGTAGTAGGCGCGCTGGCCCGAGCGGCAGATGACGAGGATCTCGCGGTCCCGCGGGAGCTCGTCCAGGCGGCCGCGCAGCTCGTCCACCGGGATGTTGACCACGCCCGGCAGCTGCTCCACGGCGAGCTCCTCGGGATGACGCACGTCCAGCAGGAAGCCGTCGCCCAGGGAGTCCCAGTGGACGAGGCCCACGTCTCCACGCAGGAGGTTGGCCCCGACCATGCCGGCGAAGTTGGGCGGCGACTTGGCCATGCCGAACTGCGGCGCGTAGCAGAGCTCGCACTCCTCGAGATCGTAGACGGTGCCGCCCAGCTGGATCGCCATGGCGAGCGCGTCGATGCGCTTGTCAACGCCCTCCCGGCCCACGGCCTGCGCTCCGAGCAGCCGCCCGTCGGACTTGCGGAAGATCACCTTCATGGCGAGCAGGGTGGCGCCGGGGTAGTAGCCCGCGTGTGAGTTCGGGTAGAGGTAGATCTTCTCGAAGTCGTCGTCGCCCAGCCGCACCAGGGTCTTCTCGTTGACTCCGGTCCAGGCGACGGCGCCGCCAAAGGCTCCGAGGATCGCCGTGCCCTGCGTGCCGCGAAAGCGCGAGTCGCGTCCGCAGATCACGTCGGCGACGATGCGGCCCTGGCGGTTGGCCGGCCCGGCGAGGGCGACGAGGGACGCCTCGCCGGTCATGCAGTCGACCTTCTCCACGGCGTCGCCGACGGCGAAGATGTCTGGGTCGCTGGTGCGGCACTGGTCGTCGACGCGGAAGCCGCCGAGCTTGCCGACCTCCACGCCGGCCATCTCCGCGAGCGCCGTCTCGGGCTTCACGCCGATGCCGAGGATCACGATGTCGGCTGGGTAGGCGTCGCCGGTCGCGGTGAGCACCTCGAGCGCTCCGCCCTCCGCCTGCCGGAACTCCGAAGCGGCGGCGTTGAGCTTGACCTGCACCCCGTGCTTGTCGAGATGCCGCTCCAGGTAGCGCGCCATCTCGGGGTCGAGCGGCCCCATGATCTGCCCGCCGCGCTGCAGTAGCGTGACCTCGAAGCCGAGGCCGACGAGGTTCTCGGCCGTCTCGATGCCGATGAAGCCGCCGCCGACGACGACGGCGCGCAGCTGCCTCTCGAGCGCCTGGAACCCCGAATAGGTGTCCATGCCGCTCGCCCTGCCGCGCCGCTCGTCGATCCAGTCGCGGATCTGGCTGGCGTCCGGCACCGTGCGCACGCCGAAGATGCCGGGCAGGTCGATGCCCGGCAGCGGCGGGCGGATGGGAGCGGCTCCGGGCGAGAGCACGAGCTTGTCGTAGTGTTCGGTGGTCAGCGCCCCGGACTTGCCGTCCTTGAGCTGCACCGTCCTGGCCGCGGCATCGATGCCCACCACCTCGCAGTCGATGCGCGCGTCCACGTTGAACATGTCGCGAAACGTGTCCGCGGTCGCGACCAGGAGGTTCGACTTCTTCTCGATCACGCCGCCGATGTAGTACGGCAGGCCGCAGTTGGCGTAGGAGACGTAGGGCCCGCGCTCCACCATGAGGATCTCGGCGTCCTCGTCCAGCCTACGCAGGCGCGCCGCGCACGAGGCTCCGCCGGCGACTCCGCCAACGATGATGACTTTCATTCCGCCGCCTTTCTGAGGGTCATCTTCGGTCACGATGCATAGGTCAAGCCGACGTCGAGGCACGCGGGGCGACCGGATGGCGCTCACTCCCCCCAGCTCCGGGTCCTACTCCATCGCCGGCCTGTTCTCCGGTTCAGGGCCGGGAACGTTGCGCAGGGGGCGGCGCCGGGGGGTCTCGCCGGCGGGCGCCGCGATCGCAGGGTCATCCTGCCGCGGCCCGCCATGCCACCGGTGCCGGGGATTGGCCACGCGAGGGTGACTTCAGCGCGACCGCTCAGCTGTCGCGATGGGGCGGCCGGAGGCCGCCCCATCGCGACGTGAGAGTCCAGCCTGTGCGTCTACTCCGCCGCGATAGCCTCCGCGCCGTAGCTTACGAGGTCTTCCGGGTGCAGCCACTCGTCGACGAGGACCGTGCCGCCGGCGTCGAGGATGGCCTCGCGCAGCGGGATCGCCCAGCGGTGCTCGAGCAGCGCGATCGCGGCCGTCGTTCCCGGCGGGATCTCCTCCGCGAGCACCCACACTTGCTCGGGGTCGTACAGCCGGCCGTCGGCCATCGCCTCGGCGCCGAGTTCGGCGCCGACTACCATGCCTTCTTCGCCGGCGGCGCCGAGGCCCACCAGGGCGCCGGCGACGGCGCCGTACTTCTCGAGTTCGGGCACGTCGGCGACCTCGATCTGCGTGACGTTGCCGTCATCGTCCTTGGCGACGAGGAGCACGTCGACCAGGCGCACGATGTCGTGCTCCTTCAGGCGCTGCAGCTCTTTGAGAGCGGCGCCGGTGAAGTTCGGTTCAATGAAGCCGATGGTCAAGAGTTGTACCGGACCAAGTGCCATGGTTCCTCCTAGGAATCGGTCGCGTCCGGACCGCTCACATCGTGGACAGGATCTTCGACTTCTGCATGTCGAACTCGGCCTGCGTGAGCACGCCCTGGTCGAGCAGCGACTTGAGCTGCGTCAGCTTTGCCATGGGGTCCTCGTCGGCGGCTGGAGCAGCCGGCTCCGGGGCCGCCTGTGCCTGCTGGTTCTGCAGGTCGGAAATCTGCTGGTCCTGGGCGGCGTTCTGGTCTCGGCCTCCTTGAACCCTCTTGCCGACGGCGTAGGCGCCCCCGCCGACGATGGCAGCGCGCAAAAGGAATGGCATTCTCTCCTCCTCGGTCCGTTTCTCGAGGCGTGCCGCCGACTCCGGGCAGCCCGCCCGCCAGGTGCCTGATACCCTCGCGCTACCTCTCGTAACCGCGGGCCTTGAGCGCTGGTGACCGACGGGCAATGCGGAAGTCCGGCAGCGGCGGCGCCGGAGCGTGCGCACAACGTAGGGCCGCTCGCGCGCTTCGTGTAGCATCGGCTGCGGGACCCACGTGCGGCGAGTGAAAGAGGCACCCGGTGGAAGACGAGAGCGCCAGCCAGACCGCCGATTTCGCAGCGCTGTACGACGCCATCTACGCGTCCCGCGACGACGCCGGCTTCTGGCTGTCGGTCGCCGCGGGAGCCGGCGGGCCGCTCCTCGAGCTGGGCTGCGGTACGGGGCGCGTGCTGGTCCCGCTGGCGCGCGCCGGCCGCGACGTGAGCGGGCTCGACGTGTCCTTCGCGATGCTTGCGCGCTGCCGCGCCAAGCTCGACCGCGAGCCGCCGAAGGTGCGCGAGCGAGTGGAGCTGGTCGAAGCGGACATGACGTCGTTCGACCTCGGCCGCCGCTTCGCGGCGATCACCTGCCCGTTCGGCGGCTTCCAGCAGTTGCGCACCGTCGAGCAGCAGCTGGCGTGCCTCGACCGTTGTCGCTCCCACCTATTGCCCGGCGGCACGCTCGTGCTCGACCTGCCCAACCCCGACCCGGCGCCGGCTGCCTTCGCCCGCGACGACCCGGCCGGCGGCGCGGCGGCCGGCGGCGAGGCGACCGCGGTGACGGTCGACTGGTCCGGCGGCCGGCGGATCCGCTGGTGGGTCACGGTGACCGGGTACGAGCGTGCGCAGCAGTGGAACGAGTGCGCGCTGACCTTCGAGGTCATCGAGCCTGGCGGTGCGACGCAGCGGTTCACCGAGACCATCTCGCTGCGCTACATCTTCCGCTACGAGCTTGAGCATCTGCTCGTCCGCGCCGGGTTTCGCGTCGTCGCGCTGTACGGCGACTACGACCGCGCTGCCTTCGCGGACGGATCACCGGCGATGATCGCCGTGGCCGCACCGGCGGAGCGCTGAGGGGTGAGCACGGCGACCAGTGGTGAACTTACCCACGGCGTGACGCCGCAGTGGCGGCCGGGACGGCCCCGGCTGCGGCTTCGTCGGCTGCTGCTCCAGTGGGTGACCAGCGCCCTCGCCCTGTACGTCGCGGCGCTGCTGGTGCCCGGCGTCAAGGTCGAGGCCGTCTACGGCGCGCTCCTCGCGGCGGCGCTGATCGCGGTGCTCAACGCCATCCTGCCGCCGCTCGTCGCGGCGCTGCGCCTCCCCTACATGCTCGCCGCAGGGTTCCTGATCGTCCTTCTGCTCGACGCCTGGATCGTCAAGGTCGCCGCCGACATGTCGGACCACACGTTCACCATCCCCTCGTACTGGCAGGCGCTGCTCGTCTCGCTCGTGGCGGCCGCCGTCACCGTCGCGCTCGAGGTGGTGCTCGGCACCAACGACGACGACGTCTACGGGCTGCGCGTCACGCAGCGCGTCGCCAAGCGTTCCCACGAGCGCGAGGTCACCGACGTGCCGGGGATCATCTACCTCGAGATCGACGGCCTCGCGCGCCCCGTGCTGCAGCGCGCCATGCGCGACGGGCACGCGCCCGAGATGGCGCGCTGGGTCACGGACGGCTCGCACCGCCTGGACGAGTGGGAGACCGACCTCTCCTCGCAGACCGGCGCCTCGCAGGCCGGGCTGCTGATGGGCTCCAACGACGACATCCCGGCCTTCCGCTGGGTCGAGAAGGAGTCAGGCCGCGTGATGACCTGCTCCGCGCCGCCGGATTGCGCCCTCATCGAGGAGCGGCACTCGAGCGGCCGGGGCCTGCTCGCGGACGGTGGCGCCAGCCGCAGCAACCTCCTCTCCGGTGAGGCCGACCACGTCATCCTCACGGTGAGCCGCATCGAGGCGGAGAAGCAGGCGAATCCGGGGTATCGGGCCTACCTCGCCGACGGCTACAACATCACGCGCACGCTGGTGCTGTTCCTCTATGAGCTGGTCATCGAGTGGACGGCGGCGGCCAAGGCGGCCCGCCGCGACGTGCGCCCCCGGGGCCACCGCCCGCTCAAGTACAGCCTGGTGCGCGCCGGCCTGGCCGTGTTCGTGCGCGACCTCACGGTGTTCAGCGTCATCAGCGACATGATGAAGGGCGTGCCGGCGGTGTACGCGTGCTTCGCCGGCTACGACGAGGTCGCCCACCACTCCGGGCTGGAGCGCTCGGACACGATGGAGGTCCTGCGCAAGATCGACCAGCAGTTCGGGCGCATCGCCAGGGCGCGCGAGTATGCCGCGCGCCCCTACGAGATCGTCGTGCTCTCGGACCACGGCCAGACCCAGGGCGCCACGTTCCTGCAGCGCAACGGCTACGGCCTCGAGGATCTCGTGGAGCGCAGCCTCACGGGCGGCTCGGTGGCCCCGCTCAAGGGCGGCGACGAGAACGACACCGCCGTCGGCAAGGCGGTGCGCGAGGCCACCGGACGCAAGGAGAAGGCGGACCCCAAGAGCGAGGTGGGTGAGCGCTCCGTCGTCGTGATGGGCTCCGGCAACCTGGGGCTCATCTACCTGATGGAGGAGCCGCGGCGGCTGACGCTCGAGGAGATCGAGGAGCGCCACCCCGACCTGCTGCCGGCGCTGCGCGCGCACCCGCACGTCGGCTGGCTGCTGGTCCGCTCGGCCGAGCACGGCGCCGTGGCGCTCGGCGCCCGCGGCGCCAACTACCTCACCGAGGGCCGCGTCGAGGGCGAGGACCCGCTGGCGCCGTTCTCGGCCACGGCCGCCCGCCACCTGCTGCGCAGCGACGGCTTCGCGCACGTCGCCGACATCATGGTCAACAGCTTCTACGACGAGCAGATCGACGAGGGCTGCGCCTTCGAGGAGCTGATCTCGTTCCACGGGGGGATGGGCGGGCCGCAGACCCGGCCGTTCCTGCTGCATCCGGCCCGCCTGCCGGTCCCTGCCGAGCCGATCGTGGGCGCCGAGGCGGCGCACGACGTGCTCGCCGGATGGCGGCGGGCGCTGCAGGGCGCCGCCGGCTCGCGCGGCGCCTAGCCGGCCGGCGGCTGCGCCCCCGGCAGCACCTCGAACCCCTCTCCGGGCTCGAGCACGCGCACCTCGACCCGCGGGGCGAGGCGCGCCGCGTGGCCGGCGAAGACGCGCGGGGGCATGGTCCGCCGCCCGCGCCACACCTCGGCGAGCCCGGGCGGGTAGTAAGCGCCCCAGTGGATGGGCACGGCGATGCGCGGCGCGAGCATCGCGAGCGCCTGCGCCGCGCGCAGCGGGTCGAGGTGGTCCTCCGGCAGCCGCGGCCCCCATCCGTCGATGGGCAGGCAGGCGACGTCGAGCCCCGGCTCGAGGTCCTTCATGCCGGGGAAGAGGCCGGTGTCGCCGGCGACGTAGATCGACCGCCGTCCGCGGATCACGTACCCCAGGGCCTCGCCCTTGCCGCCGGTCGAGTGGCGGCGGCCGGAGTGGTCCGCCTTGGTCGCCGCGACGACGAGCGGCCCCACGGCGGTCTCGTCGCCGCGCGTCACGCCCAGGACCCGCCGGAAGCCGCGCTCGCGCAGGTACGCGACGCCGTGCGCGGGGACCAGGATCACCGGGTCGCCCCTCAGCAGACGCAGCGAGGCGGCGTCGAGGTGGTCGGGATGCAGGTGCGTGATGAGCACGGCGTCGAGGTCGCGCGTCGCCTCGGCGCCGGGCAGCGGGCCGCGGCGCAGAAGCGGCCCGATCCAGCGGCGCAGCACCGGGTCGGTCAGCAGGCGCACGCCGTCCATCTCGACGAGCACGGTGCCGTGGCCGACGTAGGTGAGCCGCGGCGCGCCCGCGGCGCCGGGGATCGGCTCGATCACCGGTCTCAGCGCGTCAGCGCCGCCGTGCCGGCTCCGGCGCCGAGTCCGCGCCGCGCCGCCAGCTTCCGCAAGCGGTGCTCCACCAGATGCCCGACCAGGGAGCTCACGCCGGCGCCGATGGAGCACCCGACGTGGCCGCCGAGCATCGCTCCGATGGCGCCGCCGGCTGCGCCGCCGATCGTGGCTCCGATGACCCTGCGCTCCTTGTCTGCCTTGTCTGCCATGCCAGTAATCCCCCTCGTCGGTTCTACCGTCGGATCGGAGAAGCGCTCATGCGGCCGGCGCCGGCGGCGCTGCGCCGGGCGGGCCGCCGGCCTCCGTCTTCGTCTGCCGCGCCGCCATGCGCTGCTGAAGCGGCGGCATGGCGATCATCACCGTCGCCACCGCCAGCACGATCAGGGCGATGAGGTCCGGCCGGGCGTCCAGCATGAAGGTCGTGAGCAGGACGACCATCAGCGGCGTGCGGAACAAAGCGTACACCGCGCCGCTCATGACTCCGGCGACGAGGATCGCGATCGGCATGCTCGGAAAGACGATGCCGATCGCCAGGGCCACGCTCACCGAGGCGAAGATCACGGGGAACGTCGGCCCTCCGAGGAAGCCGCTCTTGAAGCCCACCGACATCAGCGCCAGCTTGCCCAGCGCCATCGCGAGCAGGAGGGCGATGCCGTAGCCGGCCGCGCCCTTGATGACCGTCTGCACCTGCGTCTCGCCCGAGAACATGACGACCGGCGCGAACACGCCGACGACGCTGAAGATCGCGCCGGCGATGAGCGCGCGCGTCACGACGCGGTCCTTGAGGCGGCCGAAGAAAGCGGCCGAGACCTTCATGAAGGCCGCCGTGAGGATGGCGAGCGCGAGGCCGAGCAGCGCGAGCGGGACCACGAGGACCGCGTCGACCACGCGGAAGCTCTGCACCGGCGGCAGGTGCAGGAAGTTGGCGAACCCGGCCTCGTGTAGCAGCAGGAAGACGCCGTAGCCGACGCCGCCGCCGATCAAGGCGGCCGGGAGGGTGGAGAGGCCCTGCTCTCTGGTCCCGGCGATCTCCGTGCCCAGCACGGCGGTGAACACCGGGTTCTCGAGGAGCCCGTTGTAGCCCGAGGCGACGCTGGCGAAGATGAGCTTGGGGCGGCGGTCGGCCGGGATCCTGAACAGGTCGCAGTACATCGCCGCTACCTTGCTGGCGATGTTGCCGATGGCGCCTTCGGGGCCGAGCACGGCGCCGGAGAACAGCGAGGCGAGCGACGTGGCGACGGTGGCCGGCAGGTCCTTCCACTTCAGCGCCATGACGTCGCCGGTGAGGCTGTCGAGCATCGAGCCGTCGAGGTTGCTCGGCGCCTTGGCGTACTTCACGAGCAGCCCGACGAGCAGCGAGAAGGGCAGGCAGATGACGGCGAACATCCAGGCGTGCGCGGTGACGTAGCTGTTGTCCCAGATGAGCTTGTTCAGCCAGTCGTAGAGGACGAACCAGCCCATGACGGCGAACCCGCCGATGAGCGACACCACTATGACGTGCAGATACAGGCCGCGCGGATAGTGGGCTTCCGGCGCCGCCTGAGTCTCCTGCCCGGCGTGGGTCTCCGGCGCCGCCGCCGCGTCTTGTGCTGCTGGGTTCGCCAACCGGTCACGCTCCTTAGTCGCGTTCGAGGCCAGCCTACCCAACAGCGGCGCGGAGCCACCGTGGGGCCCCGAGGGCCGCGGGCAGGCCTCAAACGCGTAACGGCCCGGGAGACAGTGGTTCCACCATCTCCCGGGCCGCCTGACACCGCGAGCCACGGCGCGGCGGCGCGACCTCAGCGGATCAAATGCCGAGGATCTGCGCCTTCTTGGCCGTGAACTCCTCGTCGGTGAGCAGGCCTTGCTCCTTCAGCGTCGAGAGCTTCTGGATCTGCACGAGCTGGTCGTCGAGGCCGCCGCCCGCGGGAGCCGCGGCCGGTGCGGGCGCCGCCTGGGCCGCCGCCTGCTGCTGCGCCAGAGCGTCCTGCTGCGTCTGCAGGTCCGCGATCTGCTGGTTCTGGGCGGCTTCGGCCTGCTTCTTCTGGCCGCCGCCCATCGCGTTGCTGGTCGCCTTGACGGCCACGGTCGCCGTCCCGGCGACCACCGCCGTCCTCGCCGCCGTGCCCATCAGGCCGGGGCCGCGACGGCCGGGTCCTCTCCCTCGTCCACGCATGATCGGACTTCCTTTCGCTGGTCAGTCAGACGCCGGTCAGACGCCGGTCAGCCGATGCCGGCCTGGGCTGCTTCCAGGGCCGCCTCGATGGTCTCCGCCGAAATGTACCCGCGATCGAGAAGCTGGCCGCCGGAGCCGACGACCGCGTCGCGGAACCTCGAGGACCATACGTTCTCGTACACGAGCAGCCCGGCCGAGCTGTCCGGATCGAGCCCCTCGGCCGCGAAAGCGATGTCCTCCGCGTTGACGAGATCGCTGACGTCGCCGTCGACGCCTTCGAACGCCGCCGCCACGTCGGCCGGCAGGTCCTCGAGCTCGGCCGCGGCCACGTTGCCGTCCGCGTCCTTCCTGATGAACACCAGGTCGATGATGTGGATGATGCCCTTGTCGGTGAGCTCGGCCAGCGCCGGCACGATGTCACCGTTGAACTTGTTGCCTGGGAAGGCGACGACGAGGTACTCGACTGGTCCCATGGCTGGAATCCTCTCCCGGTCTCGGTTTCTGGTGGCGCCAACCTACCCACTAAGCCCATGAGTGATGCCGTCCCGAGAAGCAAGGCGTTCAAACTCAGCCCGCCGCAGCAGACTGGACGCGGGGCCCTGAGTCCCGCGGCCCCTACGCGTCGGCGCGCGCGTTCTCCGCCTGGTAGCCGGCGAGGAGCTCGAGCTCGCGTTCCTTCCTCGGGAAGAGGAAGAACACCAGCGCCAGGCCGCCGAGCATCGCGACGATCCCCGCCGCGTAGGCCCAGTTGGCGCCCTGCAGAAACGAGGTCTTCGCCGCCGCCGTGATCTGGGCCGCGTACTGCGGGTACTGCTGCGCGACGGCCGCGGCGCCGGCGAACGACTTCTGCAGCTCGGCCTGGACGCTCTGGGAGACGCCCTTGCCGTTCGGCGACGAGGCGATGGCCGCCGCGAACGCAGCCGCGTAGCCGGCGGCCAGGACGGCGCCGAGGATGGACTGCATGATGGCGCCGCCGAGGTCACGCTGCAGGTCGGCGGTGCCGGACGCCATGCCCACGCGCCGCACCGGCACCGAGCCGGTGAGCGCGCGTGCGGCCGGCGTGCCGGCGAGGCCGACCCCGATGCCGACGAACGCGAAGGCGAGGCCGACCTGCCAGTAGTGACTGGTCTCGGTCCACAGCACCAGCATGACGACGAAGCCGAGGAGGCAGAAGACGTCGCCGGCGAGCAGCGTGATCCGCGAGCCGAAACGCAGGATGAGCCGCGCCGAGACCGGGGCCGCGATCACCAGGAAGAGGGCCGCGGGGAGGAGCGCGGCGCCCGCCTTGAGCGTCGAGTCGCCGAGCACGTTCTGCAGGAACTGCTGCCCCACGAACAGCGCTCCCATGAGCGTGCCGAAGACGATGATGCCGGCGAGCGCCGCTACCCAGAACGGACGCCGCCCCGCGACCTTGAGGTCGTAGAGAGGGTTCCTGGCGCGGCGCTGCCGTACGAAGAACGCCGCGCCGGCGGCGAGAGCGACGCCGGCGAGCACGAGCGTGCGCGTGCTCATGCCGGGCTCGGGTGCGAAGTTGATCGCCAGCACCAGCGCGGCGACGAAGAAGATCGAGAGCACGCCGCCGATGTTGTCGACGGGCTCCGTCGCCTCGTTGACGTGGGCCGGGACGAGGAACAGCGAGAGCACGAGCCCAGCCACCGCGATGGGGATCGTGACCAGAAAGACGGAGCCCCAGAAGAAGTGCAGGAGCAGCGCTCCGGCGATCAGCGAGCCCAGGGCGGACATGGCGCCGCCGACGCCGGACCACAGGGCGATGGACTTGGTGCGCGCCGGGCCGGACCACAGCGCCGTGATGAGGGCGAGCGTCGTGGGGTAGGCCATGCCGGCCGCGAGCCCGCCGAGCACGCGGCCGCCGATGAGCACCGGGACGGACGGCGCGAACGCGGCGATCAGCGCCGCGGGCAGCGAGAGCACCATGCCGAGTGCTAGCAGCAGCTTGCGCCCGTACCGGTCGCCGATGGCACCGAAGTAGAGCACCGAGGCGGCCAAGCCGAGCGAGTACGCCACGGCCACGAGGTCGAGCTGCGTCTGCGACGCGCCGAAGGCTTTGCCGATGTCCGGCAGCGCGACGTTGGCCACCGCCAGGTTGAGGTTGGCGACCGCGGCGACGAGGATGAGCG
>CAIWHY010000341.1 GCA_903912585.1 uncultured Thermoleophilia bacterium
AACGTGCAGGGCGCCTGCGACATGGGCGCGCTGCCCAACGTCTACACCGGCTACCAGGGCGTGGACGACCCGGCCGCGACGGCCAAGTTCTCGGCGGCCTACGGCGTGGAGCTCTCCGGCAAGCCGGGCCTCACGGTCACCGAGGCGTTCGACGCGATGGCTGCCGGTGAGGTGCGCGCCGTCTACGTCGTCGGCGAGAACCCGATGCTCTCGGACCCGGACCAGCAGCACGTGGAGAAGGCCCTCAAGGGGCTCGACCTCCTCGTGGTGCAGGACATCTTCATGAGCGAGACGGCGGCGATCGCGGACGTGGTGCTACCGGCGACGAGCTTCGCCGAGAAGGATGGCACCTTCACCAACACGGAGCGCAAGGTGCAGCGCGTGCGGTTCGCGGTGCCGGCTCCGGGAGCCGCGCGCTCCGACTGGGAGATCATCGCCGACCTGGCACGGCGCCTGGGCGGCGACGCCGGCGAGTGGGACTGGGAGACCTCAGCCGATGTCATGACCGAGATCGCCGGCCTCACGCCCTCGTACGCCGGCGTCACCTACGAGCGGCTCGATGCGGAGGGCGGACTCTGCTGGCCGGTGCCGAACGAAAGCCACCCCGGCACACCCATCCTGCACATCGGCGCGTTCACGCGCGGCAAGGGCAAGTTCTTCCCGATCGTCTACCAGGCGCCGGACGAGGTCGCCGGCGGCGACTATCCGCTCACGTTGACGACGGGCCGCATGCTGGAGCACTACCACACCGGCACGATGACCCGCCGCTCGGATGGGCTCAACCAGCTGGTGCCGACCGGCTTCGTGGAGATCCACCCGGACGACGCCGAGAGGCTCGGCGTGGTCGACGGCGCCGCAGTGCACGTGGAGACGAGGCGCGGCGCCATCAGCGTGCCGGCCAACGTGACGCCCCGCATCCGGCCCGGCACCGTGTTCGTGCCGTTCCACTTCTGGGAGTCGCCGGCCAACATGCTCACCAACACGGCGCGCGATCCGATGGCCAAGATCCCCGAGTTCAAGGTGTGCGCCTGCCGGGTCGTGCGCTAGCGGTAGTGGGGGCGGTCTCCGTGCGGCGATGAACGTGCGCGGCCCTTCCCGGCGGCAAGTCTGCGCACGCGCCGGCGAGCCCTCAGAGGGCTGCCGGGCTCTCGCGCGGCAGGGCTTGGAGGGGAGCGTCGATGAGGGCCCACACCTCGTCGCCTTGCTTGACGGCGAGTTGTGCCTGCGCAGTCCGGTCGAGCACGGCGTCGACGGTCTCACCCTCCCAGTCCAGCGAGACCCTCCAGTGGCGGCCGACGGGGCGCAGGCCGCTCACGGTGGCGGGGAAGCTGTTGGGCCGCTCGGGGCCGACCGCCTGCGGGGGCTCCCGGAAGAGCACCACGTCGTCGGGCCGGATGCACACGAGCGCCGGCCCCGGCCGGGGATCCTCGACCGTGAGGCAGCCGCCGCCGCGGGCGACGAAGGTCAGCCGGCCGTCGCCGCCGTCCCGCACCTCGCCCTCGATCCACGTGTCGACGCCGAGGAAGTCGGCGACTTCCTTGGACGCCGGTCGCGTGAGGATCTCGTCCGGCGTCCCGTCCTGGCGCACGCGCCCCTCGGTGATGAAGGCAATACGGTCGGCCACGGCCAGCGCCTCGCCGATGTCATGCGTCACCCACATCACCGACGTCTTGAGCTCGCGGAAGATGCGCTCGAGGTCCGCGAGCAGCTCGCGCCGCGTGGGCGGGTCGAGCGCGGCCGTCGGCTCGTCCAGGAAGATGATCGCGGGGTCCACGGCGAGCGCCCGCGCGATGCTCACGCGCTGCGCCTCGCCG
>CAIWHY010000342.1 GCA_903912585.1 uncultured Thermoleophilia bacterium
CGCCGGCCTGCCCGTGGCCGTCGTCGCGGCGCCCAACGGGCACGCCGACGAGGCGCCGGCCGCCGCCGGTGAGCCGGCCGATCTCGCCCGCGCCCTCGTGCGCCACCACGCCGGCGTCCTCGCCGCCTGCGCCGCGGTGCAGGCCACCGCGCCGGGCGCGCCGTTTTTCTACCTCGCCGACGCGGCTCTCGCCGGTCTGCCGGCGACGGGGCCGCAGGCGGCGATGTTCCAGATCGCGGCGACGCAGCTGGCCGCGCACCTCGGACTGCCCGTGCTCGCCGGCGGCATGACCAGCGGCAGCCACGAGCCGGACTGGCAGGCCTGCACGCAGAACGCGCTCGCCAGCCTCAGCACGACCGCCGCCGGCGCGGACATCACCTTCGGCGCCGGGACGCTCGGCGGCGGCCGCGTCTTCTCCGCCCAGCAACTCGTGATGGACGCCGAGATCTTCGCGTGGAACGCGCGCATCGCCGGTGGGATCGAGGTCGACGAGGAGACGATCGCGCTGGCCGCGATCGCGCAGGTCGGTATCGGTGGCAACTTCCTCGGCCAGAGGCACACGCGCCGCCACATGAAGGACGTCTGGCGGCCGCGCCTGCTGGACCGCAGCATGTGGGACGCCTGGGTCGCCTCGGGCAAGGAGGGCGCCTACGAGAAGGCGACCGCGCTGGTCGTGCGGATGCTCTCTCAGCACAAGGTGTCGCCCCTCGGCGACGAGGTCAGCGGCACGCTGGCGCGCATCGTCGCCGAGGCCGGACTGTAGTGATCTGAAGCAAGGATGGATCGGCGGGCGGCTCGGCCGCCCGCCGTGAGCGCCGGGCCGGCGCCCGCGCCGGCCGCACAGTACATGAACCGTGAGGGTCCAGGGGGACTCACGAGGAGGAGTCACACGATGGGCAGAAGCTACACCGACATACCGCTGTTCAAAGACGTCAAACCGGAGGAGTGGGGCGACTGGCACTGGCAGTTGCGCAACCGCCTCACGACGACGGCCGACTTCGACCAGGTCATGAACCTCGACGATGCGCAGCGCGCCGACCTCGACGCCTGCATGGGCAAGTTCCGCGTCAGCGTCACGCCCTACTATGCGTCGCTCATCGACCCGGACGACCCGCACGACCCCGTGCGCATGCAGGCCGTGCCGACGCCGGCCGAGCTCGTGATCCATGCGGAAGACATCAAGGACGCCGTGAGCGAGGACTTCGACTCACCGACGCCGCGCATCACGCATCGCTATCCGGATCGCGTGCTCTTCGTGGTCACCGAGATGTGCAGCATGTACTGCCGCCACTGTACGCGCCGGCGCCTCGTCGGCGGGACCGAGGACATCGTCGCCCGCGAGCAGATCGACAACGCCATCAAGTACATCGAGCGCGCCACCGAGGTCCGCGACGTGCTCATCAGCGGCGGCGACCCCCTGGTGCTCGGCGACGACCAGCTCGAGGACATCATCGCCCGCGTGCGCGCCATCGACCACGTGGAGATCATCCGCATCGGTTCGCGCGTGCCGGTCGTGTGCCCGCAGCGCATCACTCCGGAGCTCGTGGCGATGCTGAAGAAGTACCAGCCGATCTACTTCAACACCCACTTCAACCACCCCCACGAGTTCACGCCCGAGAGTAAGCTCGCCTGCGACCGCCTCAACGACGCCGGCATCCCGATGGGCAACCAGACCGTGCTCATGCGCGGCATCAACGACTGCGCCAACATCATGAAGAAGCTCTCGCACCGCCTGCTCGAGTACAGGGTCAAGCCCTACTACTACTACCAGTGCGACCTTGCCGAGGGCACGGCCCACTTCCGCACCAGCGTCGCCAAGGGCATCGAGATCTACGAGAGTCTGCGCGGCCACACCACCGGCTTCGGCGTGCCGACCTACATCATCGACGCCATCGGCGGCGGCGGGAAGACGCCGGTGTACCCGAACTACGTGATCAGCCAGGCGCCGGGCAAGATCATCCTGCGCAACTACGAAGGCGTGATCAGCAAGTACACTGAGCCGGACGACTACGTCGACGGCGACTGCAGCTGCGAAGGCTGCGAGGCCGACAAGCAGCGGCTCGGCGTCGCCAAGCTCTTCGACACCGCCGAGCCTACGCTCCAGGACGTCTGGGCCGCGCGCATGCAGAAGGTCGTCGACCGCAAGAACCGCATGGCCGACGTCGTCGGTCCGGCCCAGGGCTGAGCCCGCGGCGGCCCAAGTCTGAGTCAGGAGAGAACGTGCCCAAAGTCTTCGTGGAGCCCATCGGGCTGACCCTCGCCGTCGACGAGCAGGAGAGTCTGTTCGACGGCCTCGTGGGCGCAGCCATAGACATCCCGACCGACTGCGCCGGCCGCGGGACGTGCGGCAAGTGCCTCGTGCGGCTGGGCTCGGGCGAGCTCACGGCGCCGACGGAGCGCGAGCTCAAGCACATCCCGGAGAAGCTGCGCGCCGAGGGCTGGCGCCTGGCCTGCCAGGCGTACCCCCGCTCGGCGCGCGTGAGCGTCGAGGTGCGCGGCACCGCCGGGCAGCGCCGCATCCTCACCACCTCCCGGCTCCATCACGGCGCCGCCCACCCGGCGGTCTGCGTGCGTCACCTCGAGCTGACGCCGCCGACGCTCGCCGACGCGCGCTCCGACCTGGAGCGCTTCGACGAGGCCCTCGGCGGCGTGGACGTGCCCCTGCACGTGCTCCAGCGCTTGCCGGCTACGCTGCGCGACGGCAAGTGGAAGGTCACCGCCACGTGTTACGGCAAGCGCGTCATCGACGTGCACGCCGGAGACCACGCACCGGACCTCTACGGCGTCGCCGTCGATGTGGGGACGTCCAAGGTGATCGTCTACCTGTTCGACCTGGCGCGCGGCGTGGTCATAGACCAGGAGGCGGTGGAGAACCCGCAGATGCGGTACGGCGAAGACGTGATCAGCCGCATCGCCCACGCCGCCACGCACGACGAGAGCGCAGCGCTCGCCCAAGCCGTGCGCGAGGGCATCAACACCGACCTCAACGCCCTGTACGAACGCCAGGGCGTGCACCCGAATCACGTGTACGACATGACGGTGGTCGGCAACACGGCGATGCACCACCTCGCCCTCGGTCTCTCGCCCATCGGGCTCGGGCAGGCGCCG
This sequence comes from uncultured Thermoleophilia bacterium, assembly GCA_903912585.1. Classification (GTDB taxonomy): domain Bacteria; phylum Actinomycetota; class Thermoleophilia; order UBA2241; family UBA2241; genus CAIXSE01. Next base: position 3,109 of record CAIWHY010000342.1, read on the forward strand.
TTCGCGCCGGCGGCGGCCGAGCCGCTCACGCTGCGCGGGAGTGAACTCGGCCTCAACATGAACCCGGACGGCGGCGTGCACTTCCCGCCGCCGATCGCCGGCTTCGTCGGCTCCGACGCCCTCGCCGTGATCGCGGCGACTCACCTTGCGGGGAAGAAGAAGCCGTCGATGGCGATCGACATCGGCACCAACACCGAGATCGCCCTGGCCCACGACGGCCGCGTGACCGTCACCAGTTGCGCCTCCGGCCCGGCGTTCGAGGGCTACCAGATCCGCAACGGCATGAAGGCCGTGGCCGGCGCCATCGAGCGCGTGCGCATCACGCCCGAGGGCGAGCCGGCCGACGTGCGCACGATCGCCGGCGCCGAGCCCATCGGCATCTGCGGCTCCGGCGTCGTCGACCTGCTGGCCGGCCTCGTCCACGCCGGCGTCGTCGACAAGAGCGGCCGCATGCAGCAGCACTCGCGGGTGCGCAAGGGCGAGGAGGGCCTCGAGTATCTCGTCACGCAGGGCCCGCACGGCGACATCGTGTTCACGCAGCACGACGTGCGCAGCCTGCAGCTCGCCAAGGGCGCCATCCACAGCGGCTGGGAGCTGCTGATGGACAGCCTCGGCGTGTCGCTCGAGGAGCTCGACCGGGTCTACGTGGCCGGCGCCTTCGGCAACTATCTGGATCTGAGCGCCGCGCAGTTCCTCGGCCTGTTCCCGCCGGTCGCCAAGCAGCGCGTCGCGTTCGTGGGAAACGCCGCCGGCGTCGGCGCGCAGATGGCGCTCATCGACGTGCGCGCCCGGCGGCGGATGGCCAAGCTGCGCGAGCGCATCGAGTTCCTGGACCTGGCCACCGACAAACGCTTCCTCGATGTCTTCGCCGGCCGCCTCGGCTTCGCCGGAGATTGACCGACGAAGTACCCCCAACGAGGGGGGCACCGTAGGCGCACCGCTCACTGACCGCCGCCTCCGCGGGTACGCCGAGATCGGCGTCGCGTCGCTGATCCTTGGCACTTCGGCGACGCTCATCCAGATATCGACGATGCCGGCCAGCCTGCTGGTCGTGCTGCGCATGGCGCTGGCCGGCGTCGTCCTCGGCGCCGTCTTCCTCAAGACCGGCGGGATCGCCGAAGTGCGCCGCTCGGGGTACCTGCGCCGCATGATCCTCGTCGGCTTCGTCGTCGCCCTCGAGCTGATGTTCTACTTCGCCTCCATCCGCCTCGCCAACGTGACGGTCGGCGTCTCGCTCGAGTACATGGCGCCGGTCTTCGTCGCGCTGCTGGCGCCGTGGGCGCTGCGCACGCGGCGCCAAGGCATCGATCTGGTGGCCGTCGCGGTCGCCGTCGGCGGCATGGCGCTGCTCGTCCTGCCGGGGCTCACCGCCGGCGGCGGCCACACCAGCATCCCCGGCATCGTCTGCGGCCTGCTCGCCGGACTCATGTTCGCGACCGCGATGATGCTCATCAAGAGCATGGGCCAGAACGTCCGCGGCACTACGTTCGCACTGTTCTTCTGCGGCGGCAGCGTCGTACTGCTCACCCCGCTCGCCGTGTGGCAGACGATGACGAGCCACTACAGCCTGACGCTGACCGACACGTGGATCGTGCTGGTCAGCGGGCTCATCTACACGGCCCTCTGCTTCAGCCTCTTCACCGACGGCATCCGCCACGTGCGCGTCGAGCATGCCGGCATCCTCGGGTACATCGAGCCGGTCACCTCGCCGCTGTGGGCGTTCCTGCTCATCGGCGAGAAGCCGCCGTGGACGACGTTCGCCGGCGGCGCCCTGATCGTTGCCGCCGGCGTCCTCGTCATCGTGTTCGGCAGGGGTGAGGCCGAGCCGCTGATCGAACCCCTCGCATGAGCTCGCCCGCGACAGGCGGCGCGGGCGCGCCGGCCGGCGGACCGCTGCGAGGCGCCGGCCCGGCCGCCGCCG
>CAIWHY010000343.1 GCA_903912585.1 uncultured Thermoleophilia bacterium
CGGAGGCTGGACCTCTCCGACCTCAAAGGCGCCCTCGAGCGCGACGCTCGCCGCCGAGCGCCGCGCCGGGTCGCGCGAGAAGACGGCGGCGAGCGTCTCGCCGGCTTCCACGGCGTCGCCAACGACGCGCCGCAGGACGACGCCGGCGGCGGGGTCGACGGTGTCGTCGATGCGCTGTCGGCCGGCTCCGGCCAGTTGCGCCGCCCGGCCGACCGTGCGCGCGTCAATGGCCGTGAGATAGCCGGCGCGCGCCGCCCGCACCTCGTGCGCCGCCAGGCGGTGGAACTCGCCCGGCTTCCAGCGGCCGCCCTGCACGAAGCACCAGCGCTCGAAGTGCTCGGCGGCGCGGCCGTCGGCGAGCGCCGCCTCGGCGCGCCTGCGGCCCTCGGCCGCGTCGACGCCGAGGTCCGACAGGGCGAGGAGCTCTGCGGCCAGCGTCAGCGCGACCTCGCGCACGTCCGCCGGCCCCTCCCCTCCCAGCACCTGCCACGCCTCCTCCACCTCGAGCCGGTTGCCCACAGTCATGCCGAGGGGCGCGTCCATGCGCGTGTAGATGCAGGTCGTCGGGCGCCCGTAGGCTGCGCCGATGAGGCGACAGAGGCGCCCGAGCTCGCGGGCGCGGCCGAGATCCGCCATGAACGCGCCGCGGCCGACCTTGAGGTCGAGCACGAGCCCCGACGTGCCGCTGGCGACCTTCTTCGCCATGATGCTGGCGGCGATCAGGCCGTCGCTGTCGATCGTCGCGGTGACGTCGCGCAGCGCGTACAGGAGCCGGTCGGCGGGCACGATGCGCTCGCTCTGGCTCACGACGGCCACGCCGATGCGCTCGAGCTGGCGCACGAGCTCGCCCTGGGGCAGCTGGATGCGAAAGCCGGGGATGGACTCGAGCTTGTCGAGCGTGCCCCCGGTGTGCCCGAGGCCGCGGCCCGACATCTTGCCGAACACGCCGCCGCAGGCCGCCACGAGCGGCGCCAGGACGAGCGTCACCTTGTCGCCCACACCTCCACTCGAGTGCTTGTCGAGCACGGGGCGCCTCACGGCGCGGAGGTCGAGCGTCTTGCCGCTGTCCACCATGGCGCGCGCCAGGGCGACCGTCTCCTCGTCGCCGAGGCCGCGCAGGACCATCGCCATGAGCAGAGCGCTCGCCTGATACGACGTGACGGCGCCTGAGACCACGCCCTCGACGAAGGCGCGGATACGGGCCTCGTCCAGCTCGTGGCCGTCCCGCTTCCAGGCGATGACGTCATTCACGAAGTCCACGGGCGGCTCCTTCTCGTGTGCGGCTGGGCGGCGGCGCAGTGACGCTCCGGGCGGCCGGAGCGGCTCACGCGCGGAGCTCCGGCCAGCGCGCCGCGATCGTCGCGGTGAGGCGACCGGCGAGCAGGTCGGCGAGCGACGCGCCGCCGGAGAGCACCTCTTCGTGGGAGCCTACAGCGGAGGCGCGGTTGGCGACCAGCGCCAGCAGGCAGCAGGCCGCTCCGGCGGCGTGCGCGGCGCGCACCTCCGGAGCGGCCGACATCCCCACGACGTCGCCGTGGCGACGCAGCCACTCGACCTCGGCCGGAGTCTCGAACTGGGGGCCGGCGACGGCGACGTAGACGCCGACGCGGCCGTGCGGCGCGAGTGCGGCAGCCGCTCCTTCGGCCTCTCTCCGGTCGCAGACCGCCAGGAGCGGCGGGTCCTCGCCCGCGGGAGCGGTCTGGATATCGACGAGCGCGCGACAGACGACGACGGCGCCGGGCTCCACCTCCGGCCGCAGCGCGCCGGAGGAGTTCGTGAGCACGACCCACGCC
>CAIWHY010000344.1 GCA_903912585.1 uncultured Thermoleophilia bacterium
ATCGACGCCTATCCGGCGATCGGCGATCCACTGCGCGTGGAGTTCTGGGGCGACGAGGTCGAGAGTCTGCGCACCTTCTCGATCTACTCGCAGCGCACCACCGGTACGCTCGAGCGAGTGGTCGTCTACGCCGCCTTCGAGGCCGACACGTCACTCCCCGAGTACGAGAGCGGCGTCCACCAGGCCATCGCCGTCTGGGAGCGCGAGGGCAGGGAGGAGGCGCCCGACGCGCTCTTCCGCCGCGCCGGCGTGCGCGCCCTGGCGACGCTCTCCGGACGCTTCGTCACGCTGGCCGACGTGATTTCCGGCGCCGGCCTCAGCTGCGCCGTCTTCAACGCCGACGAGACCTACCGCGCCCTGGCGGAGTTCGACGCCGAGGTGGCGATGGCGGTCGAGGGCGCGGCCGTGCGCGAGCGGCTCTACGTGCCGCTCGGCGAGGCCCGCGCCCTGCTCTCCGGCTCGCTGCAGATCGACGTCGTCCAGCGCGACCAGCCGGTGCAGTTCAACGCCTCGCGGCCGCAGTTCGCGGCGCGCGACATCAGCGGCGCCGAGCGCGACCTCATGCGCCTCGTCAACGACGGGTACCGCGTCTTCGTCGTGTTCCGCCACGCCGGCGAGGCGGAGCGCGCCACCTACCGCTTGCGCAGCCTCAGCGCCGAGGTCGTGAGCCCGGAGCAGCTGGCCCGCGGCGGCGAGGCGGCTGCGGGCCTCTACTTCCTCGCCGCCCCCCTGCGCGACGGCTTCGTCTCGGCCGATCTCAAGCTCGCCGTCGTCAACGAGCGTGCCCTGCTGCGCGCCGCCCCTCGCGAGCAGCGCTTCGCCGGCGGCACGCGGCTGGCGAGCTTCTTCGACGTGCGCCCCGACGACTACGTGGTGCACGAGGACCACGGCATCGCGCGCTTCGCGGGGATCGAGACGCGCACCGTCGGGGGTATCACGCGCGATTACCTGCTGCTGCAGTTCAAGGGCGAGGACCGCGTCTTCGTGCCGCACGACCAGATCGGCAAGGTCAGCCGCTACATCGGCGCCTCCGGCGCCTCGCCCACGCTCGACAAGCTCGGCGGCACGCACTGGCAGACGGTCAAGACCAGGGCGCGCAGCGCCGTCGTCGAGATGGCGGGGGAGTTGCTGCAGCTCTACGCCGCGCGCCAGGCGGTGCCCGGGTTCGCGTTCCCGCCCGACGGGGAGCTGATGCTGCAGCTCGAGGAAGCGTTCCCGTTCGAGGAGACCGAGGACCAGGCCGAGGCCATCGACGAGGTCAAGAACGACATGGAGGCGCCGCACCCGATGGACCGCCTGGTGTGCGGCGACGTGGGGTACGGCAAGACCGAGGTCGCCGTGCGCGCCGCCTTCAAGGCGGCCGAGGCCGGGCGCCAGAGCCTCGTGCTGGTGCCGACGACCATCCTCGCCGAGCAGCACCTGATGACCTTCAGCGAGCGCTTCGCCGATCTGCCCGTGAAGATCGGCATGGTCTCGCGCTTCCGCACCGCGGCGGAGCAGCGGCGCATCCTCGCCGACTTCTCCGCCGGCAAGATCGACGTGCTCATCGGCACGCACCGCCTGCTCAGCACCGACGTCCAGCCGCACGACCTGGGGCTGGTCGTCGTCGACGAGGAACAGCGCTTCGGCGTGCGCCAGAAGGAACTGTTGCGCAACCTCAAGCTGCAGGTCGACGTCATCAGCCTCTCGGCCACGCCGATCCCGCGCACCCTGCAGATGTCGCTCACCGGCATCCGCGACATCTCCGTGATCGAGACGGCGCCGCGCGGGCGCCACGAGATCCGCACCTACATCGGCGAGTACCGCGACGACCTCGTGCGCATCGCCATCGAGAAGGAGCTGGCGCGCGGCGGTCAGGCGTTCTACCTGCACAACCGCGTCGAGTCGATCGACCAGGCGGCCGAGCACGTGCGCGAGCTGGCTCCGCGGGGCGCCCGCATCCTCGTGGCGCACGGCCAGATGCACGAGCGCGCCCTCGAGAAGGTGATGCTCGCCTTCCTCTCCGGCGAGGCCGACATCCTGGTGACGACGTCGATCATCGAGAGCGGGATCGACATCCCGACCGCCAACACCCTGATCGTCGAGCGCGCCGACATGCTGGGGCTGGCGCAGCTCTACCAGATCCGTGGGCGCATCGGGCGCAGCGACGAGCACGCCTTCGCCTACCTGCTGTACCCGAGCGAGGAGCTTCTCACGAGCGACGCCTCCGCGCGCCTCACCACGCTCAGCGACCACACCGACCTCGGCGCCGGCTTCAAGATCGCCATGGCCGACCTCGAGATCCGCGGCGCCGGCAACCTGCTCGGCGACGAGCAGAGCGGGCACGTCGCCGCCGTGGGCTTCGAGATGTACGCGCAGATGCTCGAGGAGGCGGTGCACGAGCTGCAGGGCGAGCAGGCGGCGCTGCTGGCGCCGGTGCGCGTGGACGTGCCCGTCACCGCCTACGTGCCGCCCGACTACATCGCCTACGAGGCGAGCAAGATCGACGCCCACCGGCGCATCGCGCGCGCCCGCAACCTGCGCGAGCTCGGCGACGTGCGCGCC
>CAIWHY010000345.1 GCA_903912585.1 uncultured Thermoleophilia bacterium
CCGATCTCCCGATCGAATCTTCGACTTGGGCCCGCAGGTGGTCGACGTTGGCCGTGATGCCTCCGACGCAGCGTTCGGCGAGCGTGCGGCATCCCATCTCGAGGTGCGTGACGCTTTCAAAGAGGGAGTGCGCGATGATCGGCTCGAAGGCGTTGAGCTGCAGCTGACCGGCCTCGGCGGCGAAGCTGACCGTGACGTCGTTGCCGATGACCTCGAAGGCGATCTGGTTGACTACCTCGGGGATCACCGGGTTGACCTTCCCCGGCATGATGCTCGAGCCCGCCTGCATCGGGGGCAGGTTGATCTCGCCCAGCCCTGCCCGCGGCCCGGAGGACAGGAGCCGCAGGTCGTTGCAGATCTTGGACAGCTTGACGGCGATGCGCTTGAGCACGCCGGAGAACTGGACGAACGACCCCGGGTCCTGGGTGGCCTCGATGAGGTTCGGCGAGATGACCAGGGGGATGCCGGTGAGCTCGTCGAGGTAGGCGCAGGCGAGCTCGCAGTAGCGCGGCGGCGCGTTGAGGCGCGTGCCGATGGCGGTGCCGCCGAGATTGACCTCCTCGATGAGCCGACAGGCTTCGGAGAGACGCCGCTCATCCTCACCGGTCATGACCGCGTAGGCGGCGAACTCCTGCCCCAGCGTCATGGGGACGGCGTCCTGCATCTGCGTGCGTCCGACCTTGACGACGCGCATCAGCTCCGCGGCCTTGGCTTCGAAGGCGACGCGCAGGATGCCCATCGCCTCGAGCAGGCGATCGGCCGCCCAGTGCAGCGCCACCTTGACCGCGGTCGGGTAGACGTCGTTCGTGCTCTGCCCCATGTTGACGTCGTCGAGCGGGTGCAGGAAGGCGTACTCGCCGCGCGCGTGGCCGAGGTGCTCGAGGGCGCGATTGGCGATGACCTCGTTCGCGTTCATGTTGGCCGAGGTGCCGGCGCCGCCCTGGATGACGTCGACGATGAACTGCTCGTGCAGCTCTCCCGAGCGGACGTCCTCGCAGGCCCTGATGATCGCGGCCGCCTTGTCGGGCGGGAGCAGGAGCAGGTCGCGGTTGGCCGCGGCGGCGGCCTGCTTCACGGACGCCAGGGCGTTGACCAGGTCCGGGTACGTGGACATCGCGATGCCCGAGATGCGGAAGTTCTCGGAGGCGCGCAGGGTGTGAATTCCATAGTAGGCGGCCACGGGCACCTCGAGGTCACCAAGAAGATCATGTTCGAGGCGGGTCTCAGCAAGCGACATCGTTGTCTCCACGATTGTGTTTGGCACGCCTCCTCGCGAGGCGAATGACTGCGGCGGCGACTCAGCTGGCCTCGACCCTCGCGAGCCGCACGTCGTCGGGGCGTGACCCGTGCAAGCAGGTCAGAGCACGCCGGCCCTCTCTCGCTCCGGACTCAAGCGAACGCCGCCGCGCCGGCCGTGGCGCAGGCGATGTCGTCGTCGACCTCCACGCAGCCGCTGACGCCCACGCCGCCGGCGACCACGCCGTCGCTGACGAGCGGCACGCCGCCGCCGTAGATGACGAGACGCCCGCCGGCCCCGGCGTTCAAGCCGAACAGCGGCTGTCCCGGCTGCGTGAACTCGGCCAGCTCATGGGTGGCGCAGCGGACGGCGACCGCGGTGAACGCCTTGTCCTGGGCGAGGATCGGACCGGCGATCTCGGCGCCGTCCATGCGCAGGAAAGCCTTGAGGTTGGCGCCGTCGTCGACCACGGCGACCGAGATGCGCACGCCGAGCTCGCGCGCCTTCCGCGTGACCGCGTCGACGATCGCCTGTGCGACGTCGGCCGTCACCGGCCCGGTATGGGCGATAGGGTCCATCAGGAGCCTCCCTCTGGGTTGCGGCGGACCAGGCGTCCGCCCGGTTCGCCTACCGGCTCGCGGTCCCTGGCGACCACGGAGCCTCTCAGGATCGTCACGACCGGCATGCCGTGCACCGCGGTGCCCTCGAGCGGCGTGTGCTTCTGCACGCTGTGCAACTCCTCACCGCGGATGGTCCACACGGCGTCCGGATCCACCAGGACGAGATCGGCATCCGCGCCGGGCCGGATCACGCCCTTGCGCGGATACAGGCCGTAGAGCCTGGCCGTCCCTTCGCTCGCCGCCCAGCAGAGCCGCTCCGCCGTGACGCGGCCGGCCTTCATCTGGTCCAGCAGCAACGGCATCATGGTCTCGACGGCGACCATGCCGGCCGGCGCCGTGGCGAAGGCCTGGGTCTTGTCGGCCAGCGTGTGCGGCGCGTGGTCCGAGCCGAGCGAGGCGATCGTGCCGTCGGCGACGCCGGCCCACAGCGCGTCGCGGTCGGCGACCTCGCGGACGGGGGGGTACGCCTTCATCGCCGCGTCCCTGCCGGCGCAGTCGGCGGCGACGAAGAGCAGGTAGTGCGGGCACGTCTCGGCCGTGACCGGCAGGCCGTCCTGCTGCGCCAGCCGGACGAGGTGCGTCGCCCGCGCGGAGCTGATGTGACACACGTGAAAGTGGCAGCCTGTGGCGCGGGCGAGTTCGATGCCGACCGCGACCGAGCTCGACTCAGCCACGTCCGGCCGGGCGATCTTGAGCTCCGTGTACGCCTCTGGGGCGTGACCAAGCTGGCGCTGGGCGACCTCGAGGATATCGCGGTCCTCGCAGTGCGCCGCGAGGATCCCGCTGGCGCCGGCGATCGCCTGGAAGATCTCCAGGACTTCGCCCGTACTGGCGGGCGGGATCACGTCCTCCGGCGCGCGGTCGGCCGTGTTGTAGACGAGCCGCTTCGACTCCTTGTCGAGGGCGTAGCCCCAGAACAGCTTGACCGCGACCGCGCCCTCGGCGAAGAGCCCGGCGAGGTCGCCGATGTTGGCCATCCCGAGCGAGAGCCCCCAGAGGCCGAAGTCCACGTGGGCGACCGCGCCGTGCTCTTCGGCGCGGCGCCGGAAGGAGGCGACGTCGGTCACCGGCGGCACTGCGTTGGGCATGACGAGGAGCGTCGTCACGCCGCCGGCGGCGGCGGCACGGCTGGCGTGCGCGAAGTCTTCCTTGTGCGTGTCGCCCGGATCCCGCGGGTGGATGTGCGGATCGATGAACCCCGGGAACACCAGCAGGCCCGCCGCGTCGATCACTTCGTCGGCGCGGACCTCGGCGCCGGGGTCCAGCACGGCCGCGATCCGCTCGCCCTCGCAGAGGACGTCGGCCACGCGCCGGCCGGCGGGCGACACCACCGTCCCGCCGCGCACCAGAAGACTCATCGTCGACCTCCCTGCTCGCCGCCGAAGTCCGCCGGCTCTCGAGCGCCGCGACTGACCTGGGCCTGCGGAGTGGCCTTCACGGCTCCGCCCGCAAGACTCAGGCTCTGCCGAGCACGAGCGCCAGCAGCGCCATGCGCACGTACATGCCGTACTCCATCTGACGGAAGTACGCGGCGCGCGGATCGGCGTCGACCTCGACGGTGATCTCGTTCACGCGCGGCAGCGGGTGCATGACGATCATGTCGTCTTTGGCGCCCGTCAGCGTCTCCGGAGCGATGACGAACACGCCCTTGACCTTCTCGTAGTCCTCCGGCGTCGCGAAGCGCTCCTTCTGGATGCGCGTGACGTACAGCACGTCGGTGTCGGCCAGGACCGGGGCGAGCTCCTCGTACATGTCCTGCTGGACGCCTGCCGCAGCGACCTCGTCCACCACATCCTGCGGCATGCGGAGGATCTCCGGCGCAACGTAGTTCAGCTTGACCCCGTCGAACTTCGTGAGCAGACGGGCGAGGGAATGGACGGTGCGGCCGTTCTTGAGGTCGCCGACCAGCGTGACGGTGAGGCCGTCCAGCTTGCCGAGCTCCTGGCGCATGGTGAAGGTGTCGAGCAGCGCCTGCGTGGGGTGCTCGCCCACACCATCCCCGGCGTTGAGCACCGGGATGCCGGCATTGGCGGCGGCGAGGTCTGCAGAGCCGACCGTGGGGTTGCGGATGACCATCACGTCGGCGTAGCAGCCGAGGGTGACGGCCGTATCGATGATGCTCTCGCCCTTGGCTACGGACGAGCTCTTGGCCTCGTTGATCGGGATGACCTGCCCGCCCAGCCTCTGCATGGCGGCCATGAACGAGCACGACGTGCGCGTGGACGGCTCGTAGAACATGTTGGCGAGTATCTTGCCCTTCAGGAGGTCGCAGCCGCCCGTGCGCTGGACCATCCTCTGCATCTCCGCGGCGACGCCGTGTACCTGGTCCACGTCCTCGCGGGTGAACTGGCCGACCTTGAGGATGTGGCGGCCGTACCAGGCCGACGCCTTGTTGTCGCCCAGCGGCAGATGGTCGCTGTCGCTCGTGATCCGCATGTGCTCCTCCTTCGCTTGCTCCATGGCTTCCGTCGCGCGAGGGCCGCCACCGGCGGCCAAAGTCCTACGCTGCCCTGAGCCGCTGCCGACCTCAAAGTCGTCTTCGGCCCAGGGCCGGCTGCAGACCCAACGCGCCGGCGCCTCGTTCGGGCCGCGCACCCGGTCGCCCTGCGGCAGGGCCGCTGCCCCGGATTCTATCTTTTGGCTATATGTATAGCAACATGTCTTGGCTCCGCGCACCGGTGCGGCTATTGTGCTTCGATGCCGGGCCAGAGGATAGCCCGTGAAGCCCCTCCGAGCCGCACGGTCCGCCGGGGATCGCGAAGGGAGAGGACGCCGTGATGGAGAAGCTCGTCGTCGGGATAGCGCAGTGGCTCCCCGCTCCGGGCAGCCCCGGGGAGAACCTCGAGGTTGCCCTCGCCCACATCGGCGAGCTCGCCGGACGGGGATGCCGGCTGGTCGTGCTGCCGGAGTTGTGGCCCGTCGGCCTCTACCCCCGCACCTTCCGCGATGACCTGGCCGCGGGTGCCGAGCCGCTCAGCGGATCTCGCGCCGCCGCTCTGAGCCAGGCGGCCAGAGACCATGGCGTCTGGCTGGCCGCCGGCAGCATGCCGGAAGCGGCGGCGGGCGGCGTGTACAACACGGCTCCGCTGTTCGCCCCGAGCGGCGCTCTGATCGCCGCCCACCGCAAGTGCCATCTGTACACGGCGCTCGGCGAGCACAGGGCGTTCCTCCCCGGCGCCTCGCTGACGGTCTGCGACGCCGGCGAGCTCGGCACCGTAGGCGTCTCGATCTGCTTCGACGGCGACTTCCCGGAGGTGGCGCGCACCATGCGGCGTCGCGGCGCCAGGCTCGTGCTGCACCCAAGCGCCTACGAGCGCGCTGCCGAGTCGTGGTGGGACACCCTCTACCCCGCCAACGCGCTGGCGAACGGCCAGTGGTGGATCCTGGCCAACCAGTGTGGCTGCGCCGGTCCAGTCACCTACCTGGGCGGGAGCTGCATCGTCTCACCGGACGGCGCGGTCGTCGTCGCGGCCGGCCGCGCCGCGGAAGGCGAGACGCCGCCCCCCGAGCTCCTCATCGCCGAGATCGACCTGGCGAGCGGCCTGGAGCGCGCCGACCGCGAGAGCTCGGCGCTGTGGCTGGACGTCCGTCCGGAGCTGCATACGACTTGATCCACGGGCCTCCCCTACGGCTCTTGACGGAGGACACACCCGATGCTAGCGTGCGCTGCCAATATGTATAGCTAGTCCTCCCCGGACTCTCCGTTCGGGCGAGCCACCACCTAGTGCCGTCCTTTCGTCATCCGCCAAGGGGGTCCAATGGCCAGCACATCCGCCGACACCGCGAGCAAGGGCGGCAAGGAGCGCGCGTCGGAGCTCGAGCAGTACACCATCGAGCAGATCCCGCTCGACCAGCGGCACGGCAAGCCGCGCGACCTGTTCACCATCTGGTTCACCTCCAACCTCATGCCTCTGACGATCGTCACCGGAGCGCTGACGACGGTCCTGTTCGGGCTCCCGTTCTGGCCTGCCCTGATCGCGATCGTGCTGGGGAACCTTATCGGGGCAGTGTTCATGGCGCTGCACTCGGCTCAGGGCCCCAAGCTGGGCATCCCGCAGATGATCCAGAGCCGCGCCCAATACGGCGTGCTCGGAGCGATCCTCGTGGTCGGCATCGTGGTGTTCATGTACCTCGGCTTCTTTGCCTCGAACCTCATCCTCGGCGGGCAGTCGATCCATCAGATCACCTCGGCGATCAGCGTCAACTGGGGCATCCTCATCTGCGCGATCGTCAGCTTCGTCATCGTGGTGTACGGCTACGACCTCATCCACTTCCTCAACCGGTGGATGGCGATTGCCTTCTCGATCGTCATGATCGTCGCGACCATCCTCATCTTCCACGGCGGCCTGCCGGCGCACTTCAGCTCCATCGGCCACTTCAGCTGGGGCTCGTTCATCAGCGCCATGGTCGTGACCGGGGTCCTCTGGCAGATCGCCTACGCCCCCTACGTCTCCGACTACTCGCGCTACATGCCCCCCGAAGAGGGCACACGCAAGGTGTTCTGGTACTCCTACTGGGGCGTCGTGATCGGGAGCACGGGTCCGATGCTCGTCGGCGCGCTGGTGGGCATCGTCTCGAAGAACGCGAGCCAGGTCGCCGGCATCTACGAGCTGGCCCTCGGTTTCGGCTGGGTCGTGATGCTCGTCTTCGCCCTGGGCATCATCGACACGAACGTGCTCAACGCCTACGGCGGCGTGCTCTGCACTATCACGGTCGGCCAGAACTTCCGCGAGAAGTGGTTCCCTGGCGCCAAGGCGCGAGCCGTGGTCGCGGCCGTGTTCGTCGCCATCTGCCTGGTCCTGGCGCTTGCTTTCGCGTCCACGTTCCTCACTTCGTTCCTCAACTTCATGCTGTTCCTGCTCTACCTGCTCGTGCCGTGGACGCTGATCAACCTCATCGACTTCTACCTCGTCGCTCACGGCGACTACGACGTGCCGGCGCTGTTCAGCAAGAGCGGCGGGATCTACGGTCGCTTCAACTGGGGCACGATCGGCATCTACCTCCTCGGGTTCGCGGTCGAGATCCCGTTCATCAACACGACCTTCTACGAGGGTCCCGCTGCAAAGGCTCTCAATGGGGTCGACTACTCGTGGCTGATCGCCATCATCGTGGTCTCGCCGATCTACTACTGGTACGCCACGAAGCGCCGCAGCAGGCTCGGCAAAGTCCACACGACGACGCCGGTGCACGCGCCGCAACCATGAGCGTTGCTCCTCCGCCCGGCGGTCTATCCGCCGCGGCGGGCGGAGCCGCAGACGACGGGGGCCGAGCCAGCTGTGCCGGCTCGGCCCCCGTCGTTCGCCCTACGTACTCCGCGGCCCCGGCAGGCCGCGGAGGCCGCCGAAGGGCACTGACCCACGACGCGGGAACTCGCCCGGCCGCGAACGGCGTGACCAACAAGTCTCGGACGTCGCGCTCGCGACGTGACGACGACGATGGGAGGCCATCGTGACGCAGGAGATCCTCACGGCGCGCGAAGAGCGGGTCGTCACGCGCATCCGCGAAGGCAAGGACGAGCTGGTCGCGCTCGTCACGGAGCTCGTGGCGTGCGACACG